>DATIFD010000444.1:0-2074 GCA_035455385.1 Burkholderiaceae bacterium | reverse complement strand
GACCACCCGCAGGCGGCGCGCGCGCACGTGCAGCGCTGGCTCGGCAACCGCGCCGACTACTTCAAGGCTTGAGCTGGCACATGCAAAGGGCCGGCGCGGGCTGCAGGCCTGAGGCGGCGACGGCGCGTTGCCCGACAATGCACGCATGACCCTGACCGAACTGCGCTACATCGTCGCGGTGGCCCGCGAGCGCCACTTCGGCCGCGCCGCCGAGGCCTGCTTCGTGTCGCAGCCGACGCTCAGCGTGGCGATCAAGAAGCTCGAGGAGGAGCTCGACTTGAAGCTCTTCGAGCGCGGCGGCACCGAAGTCAGCGTGACGCCGCTCGGAGACGCGATCGTGCGCCAGGCACAGCACGTGCTGGAGGGCGCCGCAGAGATCAAGCAGATCGCGCGCCGCGGCAAGGACCCGCTCGCCGGCCCGCTAAAGCTCGGCATCATCTACACGATCGGTCCCTACCTGCTGCCCGAGCTGGTGCGCGAGGCGATCCGCCTGACGCCGCAGATGCCGCTGGTGCTGCAGGAAAACTTCACCGTCAAGCTGCTCGACATGCTGCGCACCGGCGAGCTCGACTGCGCGATCATGGCAGAGCCGTTTCCCGACACCGGGCTGGCGATCGCCCCGCTGTACGACGAGCCGTTCATAGTCGCGGTGCCGACCTCGCATCCGCTGGCCAGGCGCAAGTCGGTGAGCGCCGAGGCGCTCAAGCGCGAGACGATGCTGCTGCTGGGCACCGGCCACTGCTTTCGCGATCAGGTGCTCGAGGTGTGCCCGGAGTTCGCCCGCTTCTCGACCGACGCCGAGGGCATGCGCAAGAGCTTCGAGGGTTCGTCGCTCGAGACCATCAAGCACATGGTGGCCGAGGGCATGGGCATCACGGTGGTGCCGGTGATGAGCGTGCCCAAGGAGAGGAACGATCACGTGACCTACGTGCCGTTCGACGCGCCGGTGCCGTCGCGCCGGGTGGTGCTCGCGTGGCGACGCAGCTTCACGCGCTACGAGGCGATCGCCGCACTGCGCAACGCGGTGTATGCCTGCAAGCTCGACGGCGTGACGCGCCTGTCGTGACGCGGCGTCAGCCCAGGCACCGGTTTCAGACGTAATCGCGCGGCGGCGCCGATGGCTCCATCGGGCGATGTGCGCATGCCGCGGTGCTCGGGACACTGCATCCCGTCATGGATGCCCGTGCCTTCGATCGCTTCAGCCAGCCGGCGCGCCGCGCGCACGGGGTGCTTGTTGCACTCGCCGCCGCGCTCGCTGTGCTGGCCGCGACGGCATCGGCCGTCGCGCAGACCGCCGTCGATGATGCGGCACTGCCCGAGCGTCTGAGCGACACCGGCCTCTACGCCGCAGGCTCCACCAAACGGCTCGACCCCGGGGTGCTCGGCTTCACGCCGCAGTACGCGCTGTGGTCCGACGCTGCCGACAAGCGCCGCTGGATCCGCCTGCCCGCGGGCACCGCGATCGATGCCGCGCTGCCGGACGCCTGGCAGTTTCCGCCGGGCACCCGGCTGTGGAAGGAGTTCAGCCACGCCGGCCGCCGCGTCGAGACCCGCTACATCGAGCGCCAGGCGAACGGTCGCTGGCGCTATGCGACCTACGTGTGGAACGAGGCCGGCAGCGACGCCGTGCTCGCGCCGCCGCGCGGCATCGTCGGACTGCCGGTGGCCGCAGCGCCGCAGGGCCGCTACGACATCCCGTCGCGCGCCGATTGCACCGCATGCCACGAGGGCGGGGCCACGCCGGTGCTCGGCTTCGGCGCGCTGCAGCTCTCGCGCGACCGCGACCCGCTGGCACCGCATGCGCGGCCGCCGGCGCCGGACGACGTCGACCTCGACGCGCTGTTGGCGCGCAGCCTGCTGCGCAACCTGCCCGCTGAGCTCCAGCGCGGCGCATCGCGCGTGCACGGCGGGTCGGCCGTCGAGCGCGCTGCACTGGGCTATCTGCATGCCAACTGCGGCCACTGCCACAACCGCAGCGGTGCCGGCGTGCCGGTGCGGTTGACTCTGGCGCAATCGGCGCTCGACCCCGCGGGCAGCCGCGCCGACGCGCTGGCCTCGGCAGTCGGCGTCGCCG
>DATIFD010000443.1:0-4173 GCA_035455385.1 Burkholderiaceae bacterium | reverse complement strand
GCGGCGCCCTCGCCGAGCACGAAGCCGCTGCGGTTGGCGGCGAACGGCTTGCACGCGCTCGCCGCCTCGCCGTCGGCGGGGGTGGCGAGCGTCTGCAGCGCCTGCCAGGCCGACACGACGCCGGGCACGATCAAGGCCTCGGCGCCGCCCGCGATCGCGACGTCGACGTCACCGCGGCGCACCGCGCGTGCGGCCTCGGCCAGCGCCACCGCCGACGATGCGCAGGCCACCGAGTAGGTGAGCACCGGCCCGTGCACGCCGTGGCGCATCGCCACGTGCGCTGCCGGTGCGTTGGGCATGAACGCCGGCACCGTCAACGGGGGCACGCGGCCGCCGCGCAGGCCCGCCGCATACGCGGCCTCGAGCGCGCCGGCGCCGCCCATGCCGCAACCCACGTAGACGCCGATGCGCTCCGGCGGCGCGTCGAGCGCACCGGCGTCGGCCACCGCCTGGGACGCGGCCGCGACCGCGATCTGGCTGACGCGATCGACGCCGGGCAACTGCAGCTTGGTGAACCAGCGCGATTCGTCGAAGCTCAGCGTCGCGGCGGCGGCAGGCCTGGCCAGTTGCGGGAACACCGGGTGCACCGCCGACTCGCCGCGCATCAGCGCTTCGAACATCCGATCGGGGTCGTCGCCGTGCGGCGAGATCACGCCGATGCCGGTGACTGCAACCATTCGATCGAGCCCTCGCATCGCCGGGGCTGCCCGGGCCTGCCGAACTTCAGGCCACTTGCTCGGCGCGCAGCCGGTCGATCAACGCGGCCAGGCCGGCCAGCGTCTCGACCTGCTGGTGCTCGTCGGGCAGTGTCAGCTTGAGCCGGTCTTCCACCTCGAACAGGAACTCGGCCACCGCGAGGGAATCGAGCCCCTGCTCGCGCATCGACAGGTTCGGGTCGAGCGCGTCGGGCTCGATGTCGTACTTCTCGCGGATGATGTTCTGCAGATCGCCGAGTGAACTCATGCCGTGGCCCCCTCCGTGAGGGCGTTGTGCAACGCGGCTGCTGCGCGTCGCTGGCCCCTGTTCATCGGGCGGCGATTCTATCGCCGCGTCGTCGCTCTCCCCAGCCACGAAGCGATGGCAGGCCGATCACCAGCGCCAGCAGCAGTCCGGCCACCACGTCCCACCACACGTGCTGCTTGACCGCCATCGTGGACCACACGATCAGCGCGAACCAGCCGACGTTGACCACACCCAGCAACCGCGGCAGCACCAAGTCGCGCAGCAGGCGGTCGATCCACAGCGCCGAGAAGGCGGCGGTGGCCACGTGCATCGACGGGCAGGCATTGCCCGCCGCGTCGACGCCGCGCAGCACGTCGAAGCCGGCATGCCCGGCGCCGACGTCCTGCGGCGGGATCGCGGTCGGCCACAAATAGAAACAGGCCAGGCCGGCGAGGCACAGGCCGCCCACCCACCAGCCGTAGCGGATCAGCTCGCGCGCGCCGGGCATCAACGCCGGCGGCAGCACCACGTAGACCCACAACGACAGATAGGGCCAGAGCGCCCAGGCCTGAAACCCGACCCAGTCATCGAGCGGCGTCAGCGGCATCTGCAGCGGTGGCCGCCACGGTTCGCGCAGCAGGTGAAAGTAACCGACGAAGAACAACCACATGAACGCGGTGATGCCCACCGCCTTGAGCCAGAAGCACGCACGCAGCCACGTGGCGACGCGCCCCGGCTCGCCTTGCGCGGCATCGCGCGCAACGGACGCGGCGATCACCGCCGCTGGACGCGATGACGCCGCGGCGGGCAGCTCGCTGCTGGACATGCCCGCAGCGTAACACCGGCCTCGCGTCGGCGATGTGCACGTCGGCCGGCTGGCCATAATGCATGCATGCGACCCGAAGGTGTCACGCCGCAACACGCGCAACCGGCTGGTCTGCCGCCCCATCCGCCGCTGTCGGCGTACTACGGCAGCGAGGACGAGCGCCAGCGCTTCGTGCGGCGGCTGTTCGACGACACCGCCTCCGACTACGACCGTGTCGAGCGGCTGCTGGCCTGGGGCAGCGGCGCGTGGTACCGCCGCCAGGCGTTGCTGCGCGCAGGCCTGACGCCCGGCATGCAGGTGATCGACGTCGGCACCGGCACCGGTCTGCTGGCGCGCGAGGCGCTCGAGTTGTGTGGCGCGCAGGGCTCGCTGATCGGCGTCGACCCCAGTCCCGGCATGCTGGCGCAGGCCCAACTGCCGCGGGCGCTGCTGCTGGAAGGTCGCGCCGAGGCGATGCCGTGCGCCGACACCGGCGCCGACTTCGTGTGCATGGGCTATGCGCTGCGCCACCTGAGCGACGTCGACCGCGCGCTGGCCGAGTTCCACCGCGTGCTGCGCCCGGGCGGGAGGCTGCTGATGCTGGAGATCACCCGGCCGCGCGGCGCGTTGGCGACGTGGGCGCTGAAGGCGTACATGCGCCTGTTCGTCCCGATCGCGGCGCGGCTGGTGACCCGCCATGCCGACACCGCGATCTTGTGGCGCTACTACTGGGACACGATCGAAGCGTGCATCGCCCCCGAGCAGGTGCTCGACGCGATGCGACGGGCCGGCTTCGACGAGGTCGGCCAGCATGTCGAGCTCGGCATCTTTCGCGAGTACACGGCGCGCAAGCGGAGGCCTGCATGAGCGCACACGCGTCCGAAGGCGAGGTGGCCGCCTGCGACGTGCTGGTGGTCGGCGGCGGCCCCGCGGGCTCGACGGCCGCAGCGTTGCTGGCGCGGCAGGGTCGCCAGGTGGTGCTGCTGGAAAAGGGCCACCACCCGCGCTTCCACATCGGCGAGTCGCTGCTGCCGGCCAACGTGAGGCTGTTCGACGAGCTCGGCCTGCGCGGCGAGCTCGAGCGCATCGGCATGCGCAAATGGGGCATCGAATTCGTCTCGACCGAGCATGCGCACACCAGCTTGCTGGAGTTCGGCGAGGCCTGGGACAAGACCATGCCCTATGCCTGGCAGGTGCGTCGCTCGGTGCTCGACGAGATCCTGTTCCGCCACGCCGCGGCCAGCGGCGCGCAGGCGATCGAGGGCTGCAAGGTGACGCAGATCGACTTCGACGCCGACGGCGTGTCGGCGCGCGCGACGATGGAGGACGGCAGGACGCGACGCTGGCGTGCGCACTACCTGCTCGACGCCAGCGGCCGCGACACGATGCTGGCGGCGAAGTTCGGCCTCAAGCGCAAGAACGACGCCCACGGCAGTGCGGCGATCTTCGGCCACTACCGCAATGCGCGCCGGCTGCCGGGCCGGCTCGAAGGCAACATCAGCATCTTCTGGTTCGCTCACGGCTGGTTCTGGTTCATCCCGCTGGCCGACGGCAGCACCAGCGTCGGTGCGGTCTGCTGGCCTTACTACCTGAAGTCGCGCGACAAGCCGTTGCGCGAATTCTTCGCCGACACGATCGCGATGGCGCCGGGCCTGCAGGAGCGCCTGCGCGACGCGACGCTGATCGACGACATGGTCTACGCCACCGGCAACTACAGCTACGCCAGCACGCGCGCCTGCGGCGAGCGCCATGCGCTGCTGGGCGACGCCTTCGCCTTCATCGATCCGGTGTTCTCCTCCGGCGTTTATTTCGCGATGCGCAGCGCGTTCGCCGCCGCCGAGCTGGTGGCCGTCGAGCTCGACCATCCGCAGCAAGCCGCCGCGGCGCGGCGCCGCTACACCGCGCTGGCGATGAAGGGACCGAAGGAGTTCTCCTGGTTCATCTACCGCATGACCAACCCGGCGATGCGCGAGCTGTTCATGCACCCGAGGAACCCCCTGCGCGTGAAAGAGGCGCTGCTGTCGCTGCTGGCCGGCGACATCCATGGCCGCACGCCGATCCGGCTGTCGCTCACGCTGTTCAAGGCCATCTACTACATGACCTGGCTCGGCAATGCGCCGAGGGCATGGCGCGCGTGGCGTGCACGTCGGCACGACATCCAGCAGGTCGGCCCGACCAAGGGGGAGAACGTGCTTGTCGAGGGCTAGTCGAGGCTGTGCCATGCTGATCGCTGCATTGCTCGCACTCGTCTGGCCCCGTGCCCGCGCCGACCAACCGCTGTGGGAGGCGGGCCTCGGCATCGGTGGGTTGCGGTTGCCCGACTACCGCGGTTCCGATCAGAGCCACGACTGGATCGTCCCGGTGCCGTACATCGCCTACCGCGGCAAGATCCTGAAGGCCGACCGCGAAGGCGCCCGTGCGGTGCT
>DATIFD010000442.1:0-2988 GCA_035455385.1 Burkholderiaceae bacterium | reverse complement strand
CGCACTTGCGCACCAACGTACGCCCGATGGCCGGCGCGTGGGCGCGGCTGGAGCGTCGGCGGGAGACCGACTACCGCTGAGGCGCGCTCAGCGCACGAGCACCTGCAGCAGGAACTGCTGCAGATCGGCGATCTCGGGCAGGCACACGGCGTGCTCCATCGGGTATTCGTGCCACTGCACGTCGTAGCCGAACGCGCGCAGCGCGTCGCGCGTGGACTGCGCCCGCGGCAGCGCGATCATCGGGTCGAAGCGGCCGTGCGCGAGAAAGATCGGCGTGTCCTGGTTGGCCGCCGTGCGCTCGGCAGCAGTCTTGCCGGCCAGGGGCAGATACCCCGAGAGGCCCACGATGCCGGCCAGCCGCTCGCGGTGCCGCAGCCCGGTGAGCAGGACCATTGCGCAACCTTGCGAGAAGCCCGCCAGCGCGATGCGCGACGGGCTGACCCCGCGCGCCACCTCGCGCGCGATCAGGTGCTCGACCAGTGCCTGCGAAGCGCGCAACCCGGCCTCGTCCTCGTCCGCCGTGCCGCCGAGCGCCCGGATGTCGTACCACGCCGGCATCACATAACCGCCGTTGATGGTGACGGGGCGCATCGGCGCTTGCGGCAGCACGTGGCGCACCGGGCCGACCGCGCGCAGGTCGAGTTGCTCGCACACCGGTACGAAGTCGTCGCCGCTGGCGCCCAGGCCGTGCAGCACGATCACGCTCGCCTGCGGGTTGGGGCCGGTTTCAATTTCGATCGGTTCGTCCATGGTCGCATGGTAGAGCGTTGCCAGGCGGCGGGTGACAATCACGCCCCGCGTTCAAGCCACAACCGGAACCGACCATGACCCGAAGCATCGCCGCGCGCATCGCCATCCGCCACGCACTGATGATCGTGTGGCTGGGGCTGGCCGGCGGCGCACTCGCGCAGACCGCCGCGCCGTCCGCTGCCGATCCCGCGAAGATCCTGCGGCCGGAGGTGGCCAACGCGGTCAACGCCGCGCAGGATGCCGCACGCGGCGGCCAGAAGGATGTGGCCGAGAGCAAGCTGCGCGAAGCCGCTGCAACGCCCAACCTGTCGATGTTCGAGCAAGCGGTGATCGAGCGGGGCCGCGCCGGGGTGTCGTTGAGCCAAAGCGATTGGCCGCAGGCGATCCGCTCGCTCGAGGTGGTGGTCAACAGCAACCAGTTCAGCGGCGCCGACCAGTTGCAGATGATCGAGCTGCTGGGCAAGATCAGCTACCAGGAGAAGGACTACCTGCGCGCGGTGTCCTGGCTGAAGCGGTACGCGACCGGGGGCGGCAGCGACCCCGCGGTGCGCGACCTGCTGCCGCAGGCGCTGTATCTGGCCAATGAGTTCAAGGCGGCCGCCGACGAAGTCGAGGCGCGCGTCGCGGCCGATGAGGCCGCGGGGCATGCGACGCCGGAGCAGACACTGCGCCTGCTGATGAGCTGCTACGTGCAGCTGAAAGACGATACCGGCTACGTGCGCACGCTCGAGCGCATGGCACAGGCCGCTCCGAAGCCGGAGTACTGGTCCGAGCTGCTGTCGCGGGTGAGCAAGCAGCCCGGCTTCTCCGAGCGGCTGTGGATCGACATCTATCGGCTGCGTCTGGCGGCCAATCTGATGCGCAGCGCCGACGAGTACGTCGAGCTGGCCCAGCTGGCGTTGCAGGCGGGCTACCCGGCCGAGGCGCTGACGGTGATCGACCGCGGCTTGTCGCTGTCGTTGCTCGGCAACGGCAAGGATGCTGCCGCTCACACGGCGCTGCGTGAGCGCGCCAGCAAAGCGGCCGAGAAGGACAGCGTGGACCTCGGGCGCGCCGAGGCGTCGGCCAAGAGCGCGCGAGAGGGCGATACCTTGGTCAACATCGGCTATGCCTACGTGACCGCCGGCCAGGCGAGCAAGGGGCTCGCGCTGATGGAGCAGGGGCTGGCCAGGGGCAACCTGAAGCGTCCCGACGAGGCACGCCTGCACTTCGGCCAGGCGCTGTGGCAGGCCGGTCGCAAGGAGGACGCGGCGAATGCGTTCGCGTCCGTGCAGGGCGCGGACGGCTCGGCGGCCCTGGCCCGCGTGTGGTCGGCCTTCGTCCGCAGCCCGGCGGGCAAGGGGTGATGGTCCGTGCGGACCTTGGCATGATGCACGCAGTCGACGACCTGAGGGCCACCCGATGACCGCGCTCGTGATCGGACTGCTGCTCTTTCTCGGTGTGCACTCCACCCGCATGGTGGCCGACGGCGCGCGCTCGCGCTTCATCGCCCAGCGCGGCGCCGGGGCCTGGCGCGGCCTGTATTCGCTCGCTTCGGCCGTCGGGCTGGGCCTGATCGTCTGGGGCTTCGGGCAGGCTCGGCAGATGGCACCGGTGCTGTGGTCGCCACCGGAGTGGACGCGTCCACTGGCCTCGGCGCTGACGTTGATTTCGTTCGTGCTGGTCACGGCGGCCTACGTGCCGCGCAACCACTTCAAGGCGTGGGTCGGGCATCCGATGGTGCTGGGCACCAAGGTGTGGGCCTTCGCGCATCTGCTGGCCACGCGCACGCTGGCCGACTTGCTGCTGTTCGGAGCCTTCCTGCTGTGGGCGGTGTGGTGCTATCGCTCGCTGCGCGCGCGCGACCGCGCCTCGGGCCGGCAGATTTCGCCGGGGCAAGTGGTGCCCAGCGTCGTGGCTGTCGTGATCGGGGCGGCGGTGTGGTTCGCCTTCGCCCGCTGGGGGCACGGCTGGCTGATCGGCGTGCGACCTTTCGGCTGAAGGTGCCGGGGACGGCGCCGATGCGCGGCGTCGTCAGTGATCTCGACCGTCGCGGAACAGGTGGCCGAACAGGCTCTCGCCTTCGATCTCGCGCACCTGCATGCCGTCGATCGGCTCGGCGAAGGGCGCCGGTCGGCCGGTCATCGGCGGCTGCAGGTCGATCGGTTCGGTGCTCAGCCAGACATGCCCGCACGTGGTGGCGAAGTCATTGCGCCTCAGCGCACCAGCCAGCGAGGGAAGCTCCTCCCACTCGATGGC
>DATIFD010000441.1:0-9415 GCA_035455385.1 Burkholderiaceae bacterium | reverse complement strand
AGCCAGCCGCTCAACACGGGTGACCGCAGCCGGCTATTCGGCGTCGGGGCAGGCCGACGGCTGCGTCTTGGCGAATGCGGGCAGCGCCATGCAGGCCTCGAACACGCGCATCACGTGCGGCACGTGCTCAGTGCGGCACTTCATGCGTTGCGCATTGAAGATCTGCGGCACCAGACAGCAGTCGGCCATGGTCGGCGTTCTGCCGTGGCAATAGCGGGCGGGCTGCGCCGCCAGCTGGCGCTCCACCACCTCGAGGCCGGTCTCGACCCAGTGCTTGTACCAGCGGTCCTTGTCGGCATCGCTGACCTTGAGGTCGTTGACCAGGTAGCGCAGCACGCGCAGGTTGTTCAGCGGGTGGATCTCGCAGGCGATGTCGAGCGACAGCGCGCGCACGCGCGCGCGCTCGTGCGCCGACTTCGGCAGCAGCGGCGGCTCGGGATGCGTCTCGTCCAGGTACTCGATGATCGCCAGCGACTGCGTCAGCGTGTGACCGTGGTCGCGCAGCAGCGGCACCAGGCGTGCCGCCGATACCGACGCGTACGACTCGTTGAACTGTTCGTTCTTCGCCAGGTGCACCGGCTTGTAGTCGTAGGTCAGGCCCTTGAGCGCGAGCGCGATGCGCACGCGGTACGACGCCGACGAGCGGAAATAGTTGTACAGCTCCATCGCGGATGCCCTACACCACCTGCACGCGCAGCGTGCCGAGGCCCGCGATCTCGCCTTCCATCACGTCGCCCTTCACCACCGCGCCGACGCCGGCGGGCGTGCCGGTGTAGATGAGGTCGCCCGGGGCAAGCGTCCACAGCGACGACAAGTGCTCGATGATCTCGCCGACGTTCCAGATCAGGTCGGCCAGGTCGCCCTTCTGCCGCAGCGCGCCGTTGACCTTGAGCGTGATGGCGCCGTTCTTGAGCTCGCCGGTCGACTGCATCGAGCGCAGCGGGCCGATCGGCGACGCCTGGTCGAAGGCCTTGCCGCTGCACCACGGGCGGCCTTGCTTCTTGGCCTCGTTCTGCAGATCGCGGCGTGTCATGTCCAGCCCGACGGCATAGCCCCAGATCAGGCCGGCGGCGTCGCTGGCGCGGATGTCGCGGCCGCCCTTGGCCAGCGCCACCACCAGCTCGATCTCGTGGTGGAAGTTCTTCGTCTGGCCGGGGTACTCGATGCGGCCGGTCTCGCCCTCGGGCACCGGCACCACCGTGTCGGCAGGCTTGGTGAAGAAGAACGGCGGCTCGCGGCCGCTGTGCCCCATCTCCTGTGCATGCTCGACGTAGTTGCGGCCGACGCAGTAGATGCGGTGGACGGGGAACTGCCCGCCGCCGTGCACCGGCACGGCGGGCGTCGGGGCGGGCTGGATCACGTAGGCCATGGTGGGTGCTCCGGGTTCGTTCAAGCGCGCTGGCGATCATGCCACCAGCGTGCGGGCTACACTCGACGACGCCATGCTGCCGTCTCGACGCATCAAGCACTGCCGCGCCTGCGGCTCGCTGATTGCGTACCGGGTCCCGAGCGACGACAACCGCGAGCGCGCGGTGTGCATCGAGTGCGCCACCGTGCACTACGAGAACCCGCTCAACGTCGTGGGCACGCTGCCGGTGTGGGAAGACCGCGTGCTGCTGTGCAAGCGCAACATCGAGCCGCGCTTCGGCAAGTGGACGCTGCCGGCCGGCTTCATGGAGCTCGGCGAGACCACCGAGGCCGGCGCGCTGCGCGAGACCGACGAGGAGGCCGGCGCGCGCATCGAGCTGCAGGGGCTGTTCACGATGCTCAACGTGGTGCAGGTCGGCCAAGTGCATTTCTTCTACCGCGCGAGGCTGCTCGACACCAGGTTCAACCCCGGCTTCGAGACCAGCGAGACCCGCCTCTTCCTCGAAGAGGAGGTGCCGTGGGAGCAACTGGCCTTCCGCACGGTTCGTGAAACCTTGCACCGATACTTCGAGGATCGACGGCGCGGCGCGTTCGGCGTGCATTTCGCCGATATCGTGTGACGGTGACCGTCACTGCCCCCGTCGCGACCACCCGTGAGCATGCCGCCACTCCCGCCGGGGCGGCGCCTGCGCAGCCGACGCCAGGCGCCGCTGCGGGCGCGGGGCCGGCGAAGGTGTCGGTGTCGACAGCGGCGGCACCGGCGGCGGCACGGCTGCGCGAGGACCTGATCCACCCGGACCCGTTGCTCGATTGCCTGGTCGAGGTGTGCCGGCTGCACGGCGTCGGCGCGTCGCGCGCGTCGCTGTCGGCCGGCTTGCCGCTGGTGGCCGGTCGGCTCACGCTCGAGCTGGCCGAGCGCGCCGTGGCGCGCGCGGGCATGTCGGCGCGCCTGCAGCGGCTGCCGCTGACCGAGCTCGACCCCGCAGCGCTGCCCGCGATCCTGATCCTGCAGGGCAACAAGGCCTGCGTCGTGCAGAGCATCAGCCCCGACGGCGCGCGCGTGCTGCTGCCGGAGACCGGGCAAGGTGCGATCACGCTGCCGTACGACGAGCTGGCGCGGCGCTACAGCGGCGTGGTGCTGTTCGTGCGGCCGCACTTCCGCTTCGACCAGCGCACGCCGCTGCAGCGGCCGACGCGCCGCGGCCACTGGTTCTGGAGCGCCGTGCTGGCGCAACGGTTCGTCTATCGCGACGTGATGCTGGCCGCGTTGCTGGTGAACCTGTTCGCGCTCGCGTTTCCGCTGTTCTCGATGAACGTCTACGACCGCGTGGTGCCGAACAACGCGGTCGAGACGCTGTGGGCGCTGGCGCTCGGCGTGACGCTGATCCTGCTGGCCGACCTGTGGCTGCGCAAGCTGCGCAGCCGCTTCGTCGACGAGGCCAGCGCGCGCATCGACGTCGAGCTGTCGGCGCGGCTGATGGAGCGCGTGCTCGGCATGCGGCTGGAAAACAAGCCCGAGTCGGTGGGCTCGTTCGCGTCCAACCTGCGCGGCTTCGAGCAGGTGCGCGACTTCATCGCGTCGGGCACCGTCACCGCGCTGATTGACCTGCCGTTCGCGGCGCTGTTCGTGCTCGTGACGGTGTGGATCTCGCCGTGGCTGGCGATACCGCCGGTGGCGGTGTTCGGCGTCATCGTGATCACCGGCACCATCGCGCAGCACCGCTTGCACGAGCTGGCACAGACCACCTACCGCGCCAGCGCCCAGCGCAACGCCACGCTCGTCGAGAGCCTGGCCGGCATCGAAACCATCAAGACGCAGGGCGCCGAGGGCGTGATCCAGGCGCGCTGGGAACGCGTGAACGGCTTCCTCGCGCGCATCAACGTGCGCATGCGCGGCCTGTCGTCCGGCGCGATGTACGCCACCAACACGCTGACGCAGTTCGCCACCGTGTCGGTGATCCTGATCGGCGTGTACCTGATCGGCGAGCGCGAGCTGACGATGGGCGGCCTGGTCGCCGCCAGCATGCTGACGGGGCGCGCGCTCGCACCGGCCGGACAGATCGTCGGCCTGCTGATGCAATACCAGGGTGCACGCACCGCGCTCGAATCGCTCGACCGCCTGATGGCCAAGCCGGTGGAGCGGCCCACCCCCGACGAAGGCGGGCAGCCGTTCGTGCAACGGCGCGATTTCAAGGGCGAGATCGAATTGCGCAACGTACGCTTCCATTACCCCGGCCGCGACGACATGGCGCTCGACGGCGTGAGCTTTCGCATCGCGCCGGGCGAACGCGTGGCGCTGATCGGGCGTGTCGGCTCGGGCAAGTCGACGATCCAGCGTCTGATGATGGGCCTGTACGAGCCCACCGACGGCGCCGTGCTGCTCGACGGCGTCGACGTCCGCCAGCTCGATCCCGCCGACGTGCGCCGCAGCGTCGGCTGCGTATCGCAGGACGTGCTGCTGTTCTACGGTTCGCTGCGCGAGAACATCACGCTCGGCCTGCCCTATGCCGACGATTCGGCGGTGGTGGCGGCGGCCGAGACCGCGGGCCTGCTCGAGTTCGTCAACCGGCATCCGCGCGGCTTCGACATGCCGGTGGGCGAGCGCGGCGAGTCGCTCTCGGGCGGCCAGCGCCAGTGCGTGGGGCTGGCGCGCGCGCTGCTGCACAACGCGCCGGTGCTGCTGCTCGACGAACCGACCAGCGCGATGGACTTCTCCACCGAGGCGCAGATCACGCAGCGCATCTCGGCGTGGGCGCAGCTGAAGACGGTGGTGCTGGTGACGCATCGCACGTCGCTGCTGTCGCTGGTGTCGCGCGTGATCGTGATCGACGGCGGCAAGGTGGTGGCCGACGGCCCGCGCGACCGCATCATGGAAGCGCTGCAGAGCGGGCGCATCGCCAAGGCCGCGTGAAGGCACCACGTCCATGAACGCCCGCGACGACCACGCCGTGCTCGAACCAGCCTTCGTCGGTGCCCGCACGATGGGCGCACTCGAACGCGCCCGCGTGGCGCTGGAGCCGCTCACCAACAAGCTGCTCGGGCCGACGGTCTCCGACGCGGACGCCGCCTCGGCCGGCATCAAGAGCTTCGAGCGCGAGGCCGACGCGTTGATCTCGCGCCAGCGCACGCGCGGCGCGCAGCAGATCGTGCGCGCCACCGTCATCGTGGTGGCCGCGCTGCTGCTGTGGGCGGCGCTGGCGCCGGTGGACGAGGTGACGCGCGGCGATGCGCGCGTGATCCCGTCGCGCCAGCTGCAGGTGGTGCAATCGCTCGACGGCGGCGTGGTCGCCGAGATCCTGGTGCGCGAGGGCCAGGTGGTCGAGGCCGGCCAGCTGCTGCTGCGCGTCGACGAGACGCGCGCCGGCGCCGGCGTGCGCGAGAGCGCGGCGCAGGGTTTCGCGCTGCGCGCGCGCGCCGCACGCCTGCGTGCACTGGCCGAAGGCACGGCGTTCGTCGCACCGACGACGGGCGATGCCGAGGAGCGACGCGTCGCGCTCGACGAACGACGTCTCTACGAGGCACGCAGCAGCGAATTGGCCACCACGCTGGCGGTCAACCGCCAGCAGCTGGCGCAGCGGCAACAGGAGCTTACCGAGACGCAGGCCAAGCGCGAGGCCGCGTTGCGCGGGCTCGACCTGACGCAGCAGGAGCTGGCGCAGACGCGGCCACTGCTGGCCACCGGCGCGGTGTCGCAGGTGGATGTGCTGCGACTCGAGCGCGAAGTGGCGCGCTACCGCGGCGACGCCGAGCAGGCCAGCGCGCAGATCGCGCGGGCGCAGGCGGCGATCGGCGAGGTGCAGCGCAAGGCGCAGGAGACCGAGCTCGCGTTCCGCAACGATGCACGCAAGGACCTTGCCGACACGATGGCCAAGCTCAACGCGCTGAACGAAGGCGCCGTGGCGCTGGCCGACAAGGTCGACAAGGCGCAGGTCAAGTCGCCGGTGCGTGGCCGCGTGCAGCGGCTGCTCGCCAACACCGTCGGCGGCGTCGTGCAGCCCGGCAAGGACATCGTCGAGATCGTGCCGCTGGACGACAAGCTGGTGCTCGAGGCGCGCGTGCCGCCGAAGGACATCGCGTTCATCCACCCGGGCCAGCCGGCGCTGGTGAAGTTCAGCGCCTACGACTTCTCGATCTACGGCGGGCTCGAAGCGAAGGTGGAGAACATCTCGCCCGACAGCGTGGTCGACGAGCGCGGCAACGCGTACTACCTGGTGCGCGTGCGCACGCAGAAGGCCGGCTTCGGCGACAAGATGCCGATCATTCCCGGCATGACGGCCGAGGTCGACGTGCTGACCGGCCGCAAGTCGGTGCTGAGCTACCTGCTCAAGCCGGTGCTGAAGGTGCAATCGCGAGCGCTGAGCGAGCGGTAAGTTCGCACGATCCGCCGCGCCCGCGGTGCGGCGCCGCCAGTGTCGGATTGCACGGTGCTCGCACGCGCCCGCCGCATCGAAACACATCTGGTGACAGGCATCACGGCACCGCATTGAAGCGTTGTCGAGATCGCCGATAACCAAACTATCCTGCGTCCCGGATTGCGCGCGCGCGCAAGGGACACGCATGCCGATGCTCAGCAAGACCGAAGCCGGAATGGTGATCGCGATCTGGGGACAAGCCTGGGTGCGCGGTGCCGACGGCCTGTTCCGCGCGCTCAAGGTCGGTGACCCGCTGCACAAGGGAACGCTGCTGCTGACCGCACAGAACGCGATCGTGCAGATCGGCGCCGACGGTACCGCCGACGTGTCGGAGACCGCGGTCGCAGCCGAGACCAAGAAGGCCACGGACGCGACCACCGACGCCGACCGCGCGATCGCGGCCATCAACCAAGGCAGCGCCGACGCAGCTCCGGCCGCGGGCATCGGTGGTGGCGGCGGCGATGGCGACCTCTCGCCCGGCCTGCGGGTCGAACGCATCAGCGAGGTTGCCCCTGCCGGTGCACTCGCGGCACCGAGCGCGAACCTGGAAGCTGCGGTGATGCCCGAGCTGCCGGACGGCCACCAGGCGGAGCAGCTCAAGTCGAGCACGGTGACCGAACCGACGGTTACCGTCGACGCTATCGAAGAGGGCCCTAACGTCGTTATCGGGCTGACGGCGCCGGCGGGTGCCACCCAGATCCGCATCGACACCGTACCCACGGCGGGCCAGCTGCTGCTCGCGGACGGCACGCCGGTGCACGCCGGCGCGGCGCTCACGCCGACGCAGTTTGCTGGGCTGGTCTACGCCCCGCCGGCCGACTATCTGCCCGGCACGCCCACCGGCGGCCTGCACTACAGCGCGACGACCGGCAGCACCCACACGGCGGGCAGCGTCGGCTTCCACGTCACCGCGGTGAACGATGCCCCGGTCGCCACGACCGGCTCGACCGCCGGCGCCGAGGATTCGACGATTCCCGTGTCGCTGGGCGGCACCGACGTCGACAGCCCGATCGGGGGCGTGACGCTCACGCAGCTGCCCACCCACGGCACGCTGCTGCTGAGTGACGGCGCGACGGCCGTTGTCGCGGGCCAGACTCTCTCACCCGTACAGGCCGCCGGGCTCCTGTTCCGGCCCGATCCCGACTACTGGGGCACGTCGTCGATCGGCTTCACGGTGGTCGACGACCAGGGCGCCGCCTCGGCGCCGGCCATGTGGAGCCTCACGGTGACCGCGGTCGACGACGTGCCAGTGGCCGGTGCCGACAGCTTCTCGGTGGCCGAGGACGGATCCACCACGATCAACGTGCTGGTCAACGACGTCGACCCCGATGGCAACACGCTGACCATCACGCATGTCAACGGCACGCCGATCAGCGACGGCGGCGCGGCGGTGACGGTGCTGCACGGCAGCGTGCAGCTCGTCGGCGGGCAACTGGTGTTCACGCCAGCGCCCGACTACAACGGTCCGATCAGCTTCACCTACACCGCGAGCGACGGCGCGTTGGCGACTGCGGCCACGGTGACGGGCACGGTGACCGCGGTGCCCGACGCGCCGCGGGTCGGCGCCGACACGTTCACGGTGGCCGAAGACGGCTCGGCCACGATCAACGTGCTGGGCAACGACACCGACCCCGATGGCGGCACGCTGACGATCACGCAGGTCAACGGCAGCGCCATCGTCGACGGCGGTGCCGCGGTGGCGGTGCCGGGCGGCGGCGTGCAGCTGGTCGGCGGGCAACTGGTGTTCACCCCGGCGCCGGACTTCAACGGACCGGTCTCGTTCAACTACACGGTGTCCAACGGCAGCCTGTCGTCGACCGCCACGGTCGGCGGCACCGTGACGCCGGTGGAAGACGCGCCGCAGGCCAGTGTGCCCGGCGCGCAGAGCGGCAGCGAAGACAGCGCGCTGGTGTTCTCCATCGGCAACGGCAACGCGCTGGCCGTCGGCGACGTCGATGGCGACGCCCTCGGCGTGACGGTCGCCGTCACGCACGGCAGCTTCACGCTCGGCTCGACCGCGGGCGTCGCGGTGTCGGGCAACGGCACCGGCAGCGTCACGCTGAGCGGCAGCGCAGCGGCGATCAACACCGCGCTGAACGGCGCCTTCTATGCGCCGAGCGCCGACTACAACGGGCCGGCCACGCTGACGCTGCAGGTCAGCGACGGCATCGCGTCGAGCGCCGGCAGCGTGCCGATCGTGGTGGCGCCGGTCGTGGACATCGCCGACGACGCGGTGACGACCAGCGAGGACACCGCGGTCGCGATCAATGTGCTGGCCAACGATTCGTTCGAAGGCAGCGGCCCGGTGGTGGTGGCCGTCGATGGCCAGCCGGTCAGCGCCGGCGGTGCGGCGATCGCGGTGGCCAACGGCACGGTGGCGTTGAATGCGCTCGGCCAGCTCGTCTTCACGCCAGCGCTCAACTACAACAACACGCCCGCCACCCCGACCACGTTCACCTACACCGTGAGCTCGGGCGGCGTCACCGAGACCGCGAGCGTCGCGGTGGAAGTGACGCCGGTGCCCGACGTGGCCAACGTGAGCCTGGCCGCCGGCCCAAGCGTCGCCGAGGGCGGCTCGATCGTCTATACGGCCACGCTGACCAGTCCGGCGTTCAGCGCGGTCAGCGTGGTGCTGTCCAACGGCGCGACCATCACGATCGCCGCCGGCAGCACCAGCGGCTCGGTCGCGGTGGCTGCACCCGGCGACGACGTGTACCTCGATGCCGGCGCGGTGTCGAGCACGATCGCCAGCGCCGCGGGTGGCGGCTTCGACGTGCTGAACGTCGATGCCACGCCTGCCGTCACGTCGATCGCCGACACCATCGACACCACCACGGTGTCGCTGACGGCCACGCCGACGGTCGCCGAAGGTGGCGCGATCACCTACACCGCGACGCTGAACGCGGCCGCGCAGACACCGGTCACGGTGACGCTGTCCAACGGTGCGGTGATCACCATCGCAAGCGGCGCCAGCAGCGGCAGCGTCAGCGTGGCCGCGCCCGGCGACGACGCGGTCGTCGATGCCGGCACGGTGTCGGCCACGATTGCCAGTGCCAGCGGCGGCAACTTCGAGCACCTGGCCGTCGACCCGACCCCGGCGACGACCGCGGTTACCGACACCATCGACACCACGACGGTCAGCCTCACCGCCACGCCGAGCGTGGCCGAAGGCGGCTCGATCGTCTACACCGCGACACTGACCAGCGTCGCACAGACGCCGGTGACGGTGACCTTGTCCAATGGCGCGGTGGTCGCCATCGCGGCCGGTGCCAGCAGCGGCAGCATCAGCGTCGCCGCGCCGAGCGATGACCCCTACGTCGACGCCGCCAGCGTGTCGGTCACGATCAGCGCTGCCTCGGGCGGCAACTTCGAAGCGCTGGCGATCAACCCGGCGCCGGCGACGACGGCGATCACCGACACGATCGACACGACCAAGGTGTCACTGACCGCCAGCCCCGTGGTGGCCGAGGGCGGCTCGATCGTCTACACCGCATCGCTCAGCGCAGCGGCCCAGAGCCCGGTCAGCGTCGCGCTGTCCAACGGCGCAGTGATCACCATCGCGGCCGGCGCCAGCTCGGGCCAGGTGAGCGTCGCCGCGCCCAGCGACGATGTCTACGCCGACGCCGGCAGCGTGT
>DATIFD010000440.1:0-2225 GCA_035455385.1 Burkholderiaceae bacterium | reverse complement strand
CCCGCCGAGCACCGCGAGGTCTTCACCAAGGAGGTGAAGGGCCTCTGGCCGACCCTGCAGGACTTCCGCGAGGCCTGGCCGGCCGTGCTGCGCGGCACCGCGCTCGGCTCGATCCTCGGCGTGCTGCCCGGCGGCGGCGCGCTGCTGGCGTCGTTCGCGTCGTACACGCTGGAGAAGAAGTCGCCCGGCAAGCCCGGCGACGTGCCGTTCGGCAAGGGCAACATCCGCGGTGTGGCCGGTCCGGAGAGCGCCAACAACGCCGGCGCGCAGACCTCGTTCATCCCGATGCTGACGCTGGGCATCCCGCCCAACGCGGTGATGGCGCTGATGGTCGGTGCGATGACGATCAAGGGCATCCAGCCGGGCCCGCAGGTGATGACGAGCAACCCGCAGCTGTTCTGGGGGCTGATCGCGTCGATGTGGATCGGCAACCTGATGCTGATCATCCTGAACCTGCCCCTGATCGGCATCTGGATCAAGCTGCTGACGGTGCCGTACCGGTTCCTGTTCCCGGCGATCGTGGTGTTCTGCGGCATCGGGCTGTACACACTGAACAACTCCAGCTTCGACGTCTACGTCGGCGCGCTGTTCGGCATCGTCGGCTACGTGTTCTACAAGCTCGGCTGCGAGCCGGCGCCGTTGCTGCTGGGGTTCATCCTGGGGCCGATGATGGAGGAGAACCTGCGCCGCGCGCTGCTGCTGTCGCGCGGCGACTGGGGCACGTTCGTGACACGGCCGCTGTCGGCCGGGTTGCTGCTCGGCGCGCTGGCGCTGGTCGTCATCGTCGCGCTGCCGTCGATCAAGGCCAAGCGCCAGGAGGCGTTCGCAGAAGGGGACTGACGGGCCCACCCCCGAAGCGCCCTGGCGGGCGCCTCCCCCTCGAGGGGGCAACACCAGCGGCCCGGCCAAGCCGGTTCCGCGGTGTGCGCTTGGGCCGTCTGGAGCGTGCGATCGTCCGAGCCTTCGGATAAGGCCTGCCCTTCGGCACTATGCTTGCGGGAGCATGAGCGCGACGCTGGAGGACGCCGACCTCGGTGCGATGGCACCGTTGCGCAATGCCACCTTCCGCATGCTGTGGATCGCCTGGCTCGCGGCCAACATCTCGCTGTGGATGCACGACGTGTCGGCCGCGTGGCTGATGACCACGCTGACCTCCGACCCGGCGCTGGTGGCGCTGGTGCAGACGGCGTCGACGCTGCCGATGTTCCTGCTCGGGCTGCCCAGCGGCGCGCTGGCCGACATCGTCGACCGCCGCCGCTACTTCGCCGGCACGCAGCTGTGGGCGGCGTCGATCGCGCTGATCCTGATGGCGCTGTCGCTGGCCGGCGCGCTGTCGGCGCCGCTGCTGTTGACGCTCACCTTCCTCAACGGCATCACGATGGCGATGCGCTGGCCGGTGTTCGCCGCCATCGTGCCGAGCGTGGTGCCGCGCGCGCAGCTGTCGGCGGCGCTCGGCCTGAACGGCGCCGCGATGAACGTGTCGCGCATCGTCGGCCCGGCGATCGCCGGCGCCATCCTGGCCAGCGCCGGCAGCGCGCTGGTGTTCGCGCTCAACGCGGTGGTGTCGGTGGGAGCGTTCTTCACCATCCTGCGCTGGAGGTCAGAGCGCAAGGACAGCGCGCTGCCCGGCGAGCGCTTCGTCGGCGCGATGCGCGTCGGCCTGCAGTACGTGTGGCAGGCGCCGCGGCTGCAGGTGGCGCTGCTGCGCATCCTGCTGTTCATGCTGCAGGTGTCGGGGCTGATGTCGCTGCTGCCGCTGCTGGCCAAGCAGCTGCCCGAGGGCGGCGCCGGGGCCTTCAGCGCGTTGCTCGGCGCCACCGGCCTGGGCGCGGTGACGATGGTGGTGTACATGGGGCGGCTGCGCGACCGCATCGGCCGCGACCGCGCGGTCATCGGCGGCTCGCTGCTGCACGCGGCGGCGGCAGCCGGCGCGTCGTTCGCGCCCAACCTGTGGCTGATGCTGCCGTGCATGTTCGTCGCCGGCGGTGCCGTGATCCTCACCGCCAACTCGATCACCGTCGCCGCGCAGCTGATGCTGCCCGACTGGGTGCGCGCGCGCGGCATGGCGCTGTACCAGATGGCGCTGATGGGCGGCGGTGCTGCCGGCGCGGCGGTCTGGGGCCACGTGGCGGTGGGGCTGCAGGTGAGCGAGACGGTGCTGGCGTCGGCCGGCTTCGGCGTGCTGGCGGTGCTGCTGACGCACCGGCTGTCGCTCGAGCGCGGCA
>DATIFD010000439.1:0-2249 GCA_035455385.1 Burkholderiaceae bacterium | reverse complement strand
AATGACTCCAGCACGTGCCAGCCGGTCCACAACGTGACGCCGGCACCGGGCGTGTCGTCCGAACCCGCAATGTTGAACAGCGCCGCGAGATTGGTCCCGGCCGGGATGATGGTGCCGTCTGGTTTGATCAGATCTGCGTCGAAGGTCACCTCCAGCGTCGGCAGATTCGGATTCGGTCTCCCGAGCAAACTCGGATCGCGCACGTTGGTGTTTTCCAGCGCGCCGATGCCGACGCTGTCGCGCGTGATCATCTCGAGGTTGATCGAGAAACCGGCGCCGTTGAAACTTCCCGCCCCGGGCAGGCCCTCGCCGCGCGCCAGCGAAACACCGGCAGCCGGCGAGACGATGCGCAGCACAGGAGCCGCATCGGTCTCATTCGCGGTGGCGCCGGCGGCTGGATCTCCGCTCGAGTAGCCTCCGCCGCCGCATGCAGCCACCAGCGCAGCTGCAGCGGCAGACGCCACCATGGCCATCGGCCAATTCATCATTGATCTCTTGTGCATGTGATTCCTTTGAGGCAACTGTTGTTCGACGCGAATCGACCGATTGCCGGTTGATGGGTATGACTCGCGACGCCTCGAAGCGCATGTCTCTGTGCTTCGACGCGTTGCGAACGGACATACGGGGCAAGGGCGCGCGAACGCCGGGCTTTGCGCATTGAATGTGGCTATCGGAGGCATAGCGGCTGACTACCGGCGGACGCTTTGGCCCCTCCGCGTGGATCTGCGTGTCAGTGGCGGTGAATGGCGACAAGCCGCACGCCAACGGATGAGCGACGAGGTGGCCCGTGCGGCCGGGCGTCCGAACACGCCGCGATGCGCAGGACCGACGCCGTTGTATTCCAGCGAGTGGCAGGCGGTGCAGCGCGACTGCTACAGCGCGCGGCCAGCCTCAGCGTCGCCAGTTGCGCAAGCCGGCGCCTACGGCGCCGGGATGCAAATGGCGAGCAGGAGTTTGTGGGTGGGTGTCATGGCATCTCGCAAAGGTAGGCCAGGCGCGACTGAGCCATCGTGCATGCACTACCGGCTCGATCGCCCGCGCATTCCGCGCCCTTTCGCGCCGCAAGGCCTTTGCGTGCTGCGCGGAATGGCGTGGCGATCGCACCTGTCATGCACGGCACGTGGCTCGGCGTTTCGAGCACACCGCACCACCTCACTGAATGGATTTGTGATGAACCGCAAAACGTGGGCCCCCTGCATGACGATGTTGCTGATGGCCGCAGCGAGCGCCGGAGCGCTTGCACAGACCTCGATGCCCAAGACACGAGAGCAAGCTCGCCAGGAACTCGTTGAGGCGGTGCGCAACGGCAGCATTGCGCGCGGCGAGCAGGACGCGTCGATGAACGCGACGCCGATGGCAGCAAGTCGTGCGCGCGCCGAGGTGCGCGCCGAGTTCGAGGCCGCACGGGAAAACGGCGGCCTGCTGGCCGATGGCGAGTCGTCGTTGAAGCTCAACGAACTTCATCCTTCACAGTACCCGCAGCGCACGGCTGTCGCCGGCAAGACGCGCGCACAGGTGCTGGCCGAATTGGCCGAAGCGCAGCGCACCGGCGACATCGTCGCTGCCGGCGAGTCGGGCCTGAAGCTCCACGACATCCACCCGGGCCAGTACCCCCGGGCTGCGACGCCGGTGTTCGCCAGCGCGCACGCGGGCCAAGCCGCCCGTTGACACCACGGTGCGATCGCAGCGTGCCATCGATCGATGGCAGGCCGCGGCTTCGGTGGTTTGTGCGCCCGCGTACTGGTATCGCGTCGATAGCCACCGTAGCAGCGATCCCGTTGAAACATTCAATTCAGGAGCAATCGTGAACATCACTCCAACAGCGCAGGAGCCCACTTACTACGAGATGCGCTTCCGCTCCCTCTTCCATGAAGGCCGCGCGTACGCATTCCCTTGCGACGCCGCAGGCCAGGTCGACATCGACTCGCTAAGCGACAGCGCACGCAATAGTTACTTCTATGCTCGCACGGTCATCGGTCGGGAGTTGTCAATGCCGACCGTGCAGCGACGGTCTGAGTCGTGAGCGCCGCAGCGGCCAAGGCCAGCGCCCCCATTGGTTAAGCGGCAGCATCGCAACAGCACTGGGAGGGCACCGATCTCGGTGTGGCCTGGCGAACTGTTCCGGACGGCGAGTTGAACTACGCGGTGCAGTGCCAGCGAGACCGCTGCCGTGCGTGGGTGATCACCGCGTCAGAGCCAGCCCCAAGCGCGAATCAACGTGGTACCGAGGGGATGTCATAGGGCCGAGT
>DATIFD010000438.1:0-11556 GCA_035455385.1 Burkholderiaceae bacterium | reverse complement strand
TGCAGTAGAAGTGCTGGGTCGAAGCGAGCACCTTGGACGCGCTGACGGTGCAGGTATCACCTGAGCCCCAGGTCGCCGACAGCGTGCCTGCCGGCGCGTTGCCCGTCTGGTTGTTGACGAAGTGCCACGTGCCGGTGAAGTCGCCGCACGACTGGCCGCTCAAGTTGCCCAGCGTCGCAGGCAGCGCCGCGCCGCTGGCGCCGAGCGCAGTCGCGCCGACGGCCACCCAATACCAATGCAATTTCTTCATGCTGGTTGCTCCTGTTCCCATCGCTTCGATCGGCCCGGTGCCTTTGTGTGGCGATCGGTGCTCGGATGACCGAAGGTTCGACAGCTCCCGCTGCTGTCAAGCGACTAGGCCGTTGCCTCTTTCTCACCCCAACAAGGCGTTGTCCGCTTGGCCGGGGCCGAGGTGACGATTGCAGATCGCCCGTCGGATATCCATTCCACGAAAGAGGAAGGGCGCGTCCTTGGGAGCGGGTTGGCGCCGTTGCCTACAAGCAGGTCGCTGGCGCGCGTCGCAGTTGCGCAGCTGGGCTCAGAAGCAGAAACACGCTGGCAGGTGAGCGCGCCAGGCCTCGCCCGGCGCGGCACGACGGGGATCAGAGGGGAGTGATGGTCGACAGTAGAGACGACAGGCTGTCGTGTGCGTCGAGCAACATCGAGAGTCCCCAGAGCGCCGCTTTCTTCGCATCGACGGCGTTGGGTAGGCGAGCGACCCCGCCGAGTGCCACCAGCGCGCGACGGCGCACGCCGAGCTTGCCGAACACGGCTTGCAGGTGCTTCTTCACCGTGTCTTCCTTGATCCCCATGCGATTGGCGATCTCCTTGTTGGTGAAGCCCTGGCGCAGATGCGCGACGATCTGGCTCTGCCGATCGGTGAGCTCGCCGTCGCTCGCGGGCGCGTCGAGTGGTGTCGTGCTGGATTCGTGCGGGCGCGCCGCCAGCAGCTGAGCAAGCATCGCGCGAGGGAGCCATAGCTCGCCGCGCAGCACCGCGCGGATCGCCCTGACGCCGACCTCGGGCAGGCAATGCGGCAGCAGCAGCCCGTGCCACCGCTGTTGCACGATCATGGCGCCCGCATCGCCAGTGGTGTCGGCCAAGACGACGACGCGAAGGCTCGGTTTGCGTGCGCGCCACGCGGCCACTGCGCCGAGCGAGCCGCCATCGCACAGTGCGGCGTCGATCACGAGCACATCGGGAATCTCGCGCCAGCGATGGGCGGCGCGCTGCCAGCCGTCCACACCGATGGCATCGGCGCAGACGAGACCGGACTCTGGCGTCAGTTGCGCACGCAACGGCGCGAACACCGCGGGCGTGGTGGCGGCCAGCATCAGGGTGATCGTCACGTTGGGTGCGACGGCGCCGTTCGCTCGCGCGCCGGCCGCATGCTCCGTGGATTCAGGGTAGCCGCTCGGCCCGGACCCGAAGGCGGCCGCGCCCGGGCAATAGGGCGAGCCGCCGCAGCGGTGCAGGTGCTTGCACAGCGCGGCCCACGCGGCCGGACAAGGCGGCAGCGCGACAGCGTCCGCACCCGCTCGTGATGCGTCGCCGCGAGCTCGATGCAGCAGATCGGCCGCGGCCTGGGTGACGTCGATCGTGCGGCCGGCCGGCGTCACCAGCACCACACGCGCCGCACGCAAGCGATCATGCGGCTGGCCCGCTGGCTGGGCCCGGAAGGGCGAGTGAGCAGGCCCGCGCGGGCTGCGATCCATCGGTTCGTCAACGCTTAGATCGGCGAGTGTGCGAACACGCCCTTCGCCTGGCGCGACCCGCTCCGGCGTCCTCCCCGGGCACCCATGGGCGGGCGATCAAAATGTACCCAACGCACTTTATGTCGCCACCCCCTGTTTGAGCAGTGCGCGACTCGCCTCTTGTCAGTGCGACGTGCCCTCGGAGCGGGTGATCTTGTTCCAGACGTTGTACTTGCCCACCGGCTTGCTCATCGGCAGGCGCTTCACTTCCTTGAACGTCGCGGCGTCGTAGACGACCAGCGCGCCGTCCATCTCCCACACGCTGGCCAGCGCGTAGCGGCCGTCCTTGGTGAACTCGACGTGCGCGAGCGTCTTGCCGGGCTCGCGCACGCTGGCCACCGGCTTCAACGTGCGCTTGTCGACGATGGTCAGCGTGTCCTTCGCCGTCGGGCTCATCACCGAGTCGGCCCACGCATAGGGCGTGTTCTCGTGGCTGCGCACGAAGAAGCCGGGGCCCGGCGTGGCGATCGTCGTCACCGGCTTCCAGGTCTTCATGTCGATCACGTCGAGCGCGCCGTCCTTCAAGTTGGGGCTCATCAGCACCACGGTGCCGTTCCACGCGAACGTGATGCCCGAGCCGAGGTGCGGCATGCCGGCGATCGGCAGCTCGGCGATGCGGCGGCGCACGTCGAGGTTGACCACCTGCGCATGCGCTGCGACGTCGCCCTTGGGTCCGGCATTGGAGGCTCCCTTCGGTCGCGTGGCCCCGATTGCGTTGCGATAGCTCTGGTCGAAGAAGAAGTCGTCCAGCGGTTCATCGAGCGGGGTGCGCCGGACGCCGAGGTACCCGGCCTTGGCCACGCCCTCCCCCATCTTGTAGTCGTGCACGTAGCCGTCGAAGATCGGCTCGGCCTTCGGGTCGTACGAGATCTCCCACAGCTCGGGCAGGTCCTTCAGCGCGACCACGAAGCTCGAGCGCGGCGCCGCGTCGTACACCGCCGAGACCCGCGACGTGGCCTTGCCGTCGAGCGACGCGGCGGGGTAGATCCTGACCAGCTGCAAATCGGCATCGAACAGGGCCAGCGTGTGGGGCCAGTAGTTGGCCGCCATCACCCAGCGCCCGTCGCCCGACACCGCGACGTTGCGCATGTTCAGCCCGGCGCGCACCTCGGCCACGACGGTGAGGTTCCAGAGGTCGTACTTGGTGATCCAGCCGTCGCGCGAACCGAAGTAGACGAAGCGCCCGTCGGGCGTGAACTTCGGCCCGCCGTGCAGCGCGTAGCGGCTGGCGAAGCGATGGATGCGCTCGAAGCGGTCGCCGTCGACCAACGACACATGGTGGTCACCGCCCTCGACGACGACGAACAGGTTCATCGGGTCGGCGCTCCACACCGGCTTGGCCGGCAGGTTGCCGGCGCCGGGTGTCTCGACGCGCGACGCGCGAATGTCGGCGTCGTCCCAGGTGGGTGCCGGCGTCACCGGCGTGTAGATCCACGTCGCGAGCGCCGTCACTTCGTCGGCCTTCAGCGTGCCGCCGAAGGCCTGCATCTGCGTCGCCGGTCTGCCATTGGCGATCACCCTTTGCGCGTCGGCTTTGCGCAGCCGCTCCAGGCTTTCGGGCAGCAGCGCCGGGCCCATGCCGCCGGTGCGCTGCGCGCCGTGGCAGCTGGCGCAGTGTTGCTGGTACAGCGCGGCCGGGTCGACCATCGCGGACGTCACCTGCGCCTGCACGGTGCCGGCGACCGCCGCGGTCAGCGCGAGGGCGATGCAGCGCAGAAGACGTTGGCCCTTCATGGCTCGATCGCGATCGGGATGTGGCGCTTGCCTTGGAACGGCGTGACAGCGACGCGCGCCGCGCCGCCCGCGACGCCGATCTCGCGATCGTCGAGATAGCAACCCGGATCCTCGGCCCAGGCGTCGCCGGTGACTTGGTGCGCGCGCACGCGGGTGTTGCCGCCGCAGATGTCGAGGTGGAGGCACGATGCGCAGCGGCCGCCCACCGGGCGCGGGCGCGACTTGAGGCCTGCCATCAACGGGTCGCTCGCGTCGGACCAGATCGCCGAGAACGGCCGCTCGCGCACGCTGCCCAGGTTGTGGTGCCACCACATCGTGTCGGGGTGCACCTGCCCGAGGTTGTCGATGTTGGCGATGTGGACGCCCGACGCGTTGCCGCCCCAGGCGACGAGGTGCGCGCGCAGCGCCGAGTGCCAGCGCGCGTGCAGGTCGGGGTGCCACTTCTGCAGCCACTGCAGCAGGTACGGACCATCGGCATCGTTGTTGCCGGTCACGTATTCCTCGCTCGACGGCCCCCTTGCGTCTGCGGCGCGTCCCCCCGACGGGGCATGGGGCTGGCCATCGCGCGCCGCGCACCAGGCGCGCTCGAACAGCAGGTCGAGCGCGTCGCGCGTGGCCGCGAACTGCGCGTCCTTGGCGCGGTGGATGTTGCCGCGGCCCGCATAGTTGAGGTGCGAGAAGTAGAACTTGTCGACCTGCTCGTCGCGCATCAGCTGCAGCAGCGCCGGAAGGTCGTTCGCATTCTGCGCCGTCATCGTGAAGCGCAGGCCCACCTTGACGCCGCGCGCACGCAGCAGCCGCACCCCGTGCAGGCTGCGATCGAACGCGCCGTCGAGGCGGCGGAAGCGGTCGTGCGTGGCGCGCAGGCCGTCGAGGCTGATGCCGACGTAGTCGAATCGCGCGGCGGCGATGCGGTCGGCCATGCGTGAGTCGATCAGCGTGCCGTTGGTCGACAGGCCGACGTAGAAGCGCAATGCCTTGGCGCGTGCCGCGATCCCGAACAGGTCGCGCCGCAGCAGCGGTTCGCCGCCGGACAGGATTAACACCGGCACGCCGAACGCCTTCAGGTCGTCCATCGCAGTGAACACCTCGCCGGTCGACAGCTCGCCCTCGTAGTCGTGGTCGGCCGACAGCGCATAGCAGTGCGTGCAGGTGAGGTTGCAGCGGCGGATCAGGTTCCAGATCACCACCGGCCCGGCCGGCCGGGCCGCGCGCGCCAGTGGCATCGCGCCGCCGCGCTCGGCGTCGGCGAGCAAGCGCCTGAAGTGGGAGACGCGGAACATGGTCAGTCCGGCGCCGGGCCGCCCCAAGCCGGACTGGGCCCCCTCGAGGGTGAGGCTGGACGAAGGCCAGCACCTGCGTGCTGGCGAGCGCCTGCCGAACCGGCCGGGCATGCAGGCCCGGCCGTGGAACAGCGCAGGAGCGAAGCGACACGCGTGGGGGTCATGGTCAGTCTTCGCGCACCCGCAGGCCGGTCTTCTTCAGGATGGCCGTCGAATACAGGATGTCGTGGCCGCGGCAGGCGCTGCCGAGCAGCGCCTCGATGTCTTTGGCCTGCCGCTGCACCTCGTCACGCGAACGGCCGTGCAGCATCGCGAACAGGTTGTACGGCCACTGCGGCAGCCGGCGCGGACGGCGATAGCAGTGGCTGACCCCGGGCAGTGCCGCGACGCGGACGCCCAACGCATCCACCCGATCGTCGGCCACGTCCCACACGCTCATGCCGTTGGCGGTGAACCCCAGCTTGTAGTGGTTGGGCACCGCGCCGATGCGCCGGATCAGCCCCGACGCCAGCATGCCGGCCAGTCGCTCGCGCACCGACTCGGCGCTCACGCCGAGCGCCGCGCCCAGCGCTTCGTACGGGCGCGGCACCAGCGGCAGCCCGCTCTGGGTGGCGGCAATCAGGCCGCGATCGACCTCAGACAGCGCCATGCCCGGCCTCCGCGATCGGCAGCTTCAATTCGACCTTGTACTCGCGCTCCTTGGGCAGCCGCAGCACCGGCAGACCGGTCTGCGCCTCGATGCCCTGCAGGACGGCCTCGGCGGCGGCCGGCGATTCGGCGCCAACGACGAACCACATGTTCAGCGGCGTGGCGGCGGGTGAGGAGCCGCTGGCTGCGCACGCGCATCCGCCGCCAGGCCGGTGCGCCGACTCGCGGTGGTAGTTGTGGGCCACCTCGGGCCATGCGTTGACGATCTGTGCCACCGCGTCGAAGCGCGCCTCGGGCACCGCGATTGCCGCCAGCACGAAGGCCCCGCCGGCGCGCTCGATCTGGAACAGCGGCCCGAAGCGCGTCAGCACGCCGCGGGCCAGCAGCCGGGTCAGGCGCTCGATCACCTCGTCCTCGGTCAGGCCGAGGTCGTCGGCCACCTGGGCGAACGGCCGGTCGACCAGCGGAAAGCCGCCGTGCAGGTGCTCGATCAACCGGGCGTCGACGGGATCGGCCCAGGCCGTGTCGTCAGGTCGCATGGCTCACCTGCGGGTCGAGGTCGCGAAAGCGTCGGGCGCCTTCCTGCTTGAAGCGCCGACGCGAGAACAGCGTCTCGCGCGGGCGATCGGCCAGGCCGGCGCGCTGCACGACGCTGTCGAGCGCGGCGAGCACGCCGTCGCGGCTGCGCCCGTGCACCATGCAGTACAGGTTGTACTGCCAGCCGGCAGCGCGCTCGCGCCGGTAGGCCAGCGTCACCGCGCCGTCGCCCGCCAGCGCGGCGCCGCGTTCGTCGACTTCGTCGTCGGGCACGTCGAACACCGTCATCGCGTTGGCGACGAAGCCCAGCTCGTGGTGCCGCACGATGGCGCCGAACCGCTTGAGCGCGCCCTCACGCAACCAGCGCGCCAGCGACGCGACGACATGGTCGCCATCGCAGCCGAGCTGCAACGCCCATCGGTCGTACGGGCGCGGCACCAGCGGCAGGCCCCGCTCGACGAGCGCGGCCAGCGGCCACTCGGCCGGAGTCAGTGGCGCGCGGGCCTCGCCGCGGGTGTCGGTGGGCGAGCGCGTGACCGCGCTGCCGAGGTCGAAGCCGAGGTCGATGCGGTAGGCCCGTCGCATCGGCAGGCGCAGCATCGGCAGCCGCACCACGGCCTCGAGCCCGTCCAGCGTGCGCTGCACCGCGTCGACGCTGCGACCGTTCAGCACGAACCAGAGGTTCCAGCGGTGCTCGCGCTCGTAGTTGTGGTTGACGCCCGGCAATGCCGACACCAGCGCCGCCACCGTGTCGAGCTGCGCCGGCGGCACTGCCAGCGCGGCGAGCAGGCCCGCGCCGCCGGCGCCGGCGGCGAACACGCCGCCGATGCGGCTCAGCGAACCGTCGGCGCGCAGCGCCTGGTAGTGCGCGAGCACGGCAGCCTCGCTGCACTGCAGCGCGGCACCGATGCGCGCGAACGGCGCCGCCACCAGCGGAAAGCGCCGCTGCCAGTCGTTGAGCAGCGCGTGCCGCAACGCGTCGTCGCTCGGCATGTCAGAAGCCCAGCCGCGCTGCGCGCGCGGTGAAGAAGATTCCGCTCGGCGAGTCCACCGACAGCGACGCCAGCGTCCGAAAGCTCTGCGGGTCGAGCACGACGACGCGGTTGTCGTCGCGCGCGCTGATCCACACCGCTTCTCCGCGCGGCGTGAACTCCATGTGCAGCACCGCCTTGCCGGGCTCGAGCGTCTGCACGACGGCTTGCGTCGGCGTGTCGATCACCTGCACGCGGTGGTAGTCGGGCAGCGCGAAGTTCACCCACACCTGGCGGCCGTCGGGCTGCGCGATCACGAACACCGGCTGCCCGGCCACCGCGATGCGGCCCGTCTCCTGCCAGGTCTGGGTGTCGACCACCAGCACTTCGTGGCGGCCGATCGCCGGCAGGTAGGCGTGGCGCCCGGCCACGGCCCAGCCGCGCAGGTGCGGCATCTTGTACACGGGCAGCGGTTGCTCGCCGCGTCCATAGCCGGCCAGGATGCGGCGCACGCGAGGATCGCGTTCCCACAGGTCGACCATCGCGAGGCCGTCTTCACCGAACAGGCCTGCGATGTAGTGGCGGCCGTCGGGCGTGACCAGCGCGTCGTAGGGCTGGCGGCCGATCGCGTCGAATCGCGTGACCTTCGGCTGCGCCGGCTCGGTCAGGTCGGCGATGCAGATGGCATCGGCATCGAACAGCGCGTAGGCGAAGCGGCGCCCCGGCAGATCGACCAGGCCGACCACGCGCGAGCGCTGTCCCGACGCCGTGCGCGCCGGAATGTCGGCCACCAGCTCGAGCGTGCGCGCATCGAAGACCTTGACGCCGCCCGGCGTGTAGTTCTGCGCCGCCACCAGCGTGCCGTCGGCCGAGATCGCGCCGCCGATCGAGTTGCCGGCCTGCATCACGCGTGCGGCGATGCGCATGGCGGGCAGATCGACGCGGGTCAATCCGCCGTCGCGGCCGAACACGTAGGCACTCGCACCGTCGCGCGCGAACACGACCGACGCGTGCGACAGGTCGCCGAGCCCCGGCACCTCGCCGAGCAGCGTGCGCGTGCTGGTGTTGACGATGGCCAGCGTGCCGCGTGCGCGTTCGATCACCACGCCGAGGTCGCCGGTGCCGGCGCGCGCAGGCGTGGCACAACCCGCCAGCCACGGCATCGCGAGCGTCGCTGCGAATGGCACCAACAACTCACGGCGCCTCACCGCGCGGCCCTCGCTTCATCGGGGAATCCGTGCGCGAGCTGCTCGACGATCCAGCGCACGTCGGCATCGCTGAGCATCGCGCGCCACGGCGGCATCGGCGTGCCGGGACGGCCGTGCGCGATCGTGCTGGCCATCGCATCGAGCGGCTTGCCGGCCAGCGCCTCGGCTGTCAGCGGGGGGCCGAGGCCGCCAGTCAGCCGCATGCCGTGGCACGCGCCGCAGTCCTGCCGCACCATGCGGATCAGGCTCCGCTGGCGCGCCTGGCTCAACTCCTGCGCGCCGGCGCCGAGCGCCAGCGGCAGCAAGAGAGCGGCCGCGACACGGCGCATCGGCGGATCCTCAGCTCTTGAGGATGTACTCGATCGCCGCCTTCAGGTCGGCGTCGTTGATCTTCTCGGGCGGGTTGGGCGCCATCGGCACCGGGCCCCAGACGCCGGAGCCGCCCTTGCGCGCCTTGTCCATCAGCTTGGCGACGACGTCCTGGCCTTTGTACTTGGCGGCGATGTCCTTGAAGGCCGGGCCGACCACCTTCTTGTCCTTGGTGTGGCAGGCCATGCAGCCGGCCTTGTTCATCGCGTCCTCGGGGCCGGCCGCGGCAGCGCCCGCCGAGGCGAACGCGAGTGCCATCGCCGTCAGCATCGCCGCGTGTTTCGTCTTCATCGTGAGCGCTCCGTCAGTAGATGTCGTGCTGCGTGTTGTGCACGTTGAAGTGGCCGGTGGGCGTGATCAGGCGCGGGTCCTTGATCACGGACTTCAGCGCCAGCGTCTTGTCGTCGACGACGACGATCGCGCTCTGCTTGTCCTTGGCCGCCCAGACCGAGAACCAGACCTCGTCGCCCGCCTTGTTGAACTCGGGCTGCACCACGCGCATCGCACCGCCGTCGCTGATACCGGCCCACTCGGCGATCGGCAGCACCTTGAACCCCGCCTTCAGGTTCTTGATGTCGTACACCGCGACCGACTGGCTGATCTTGGGGTCGGGATTGAGCGGCGTGTCGACGTACAGGTGCTGCGACTTCGGATGCGTCTTGATGAACAGATTGCCGCCGCCCTGACCGTCGAGCGTCTGGCAGACCTTCCAGGCGCGGTCCTTGTGTTTGGCGGGGTCGGTCCCGATCAGCGAGATCTTCTCGCTGCCCAGGTGGCCGGTGGCCCACACCGGACCGCACTCGCCGTGCACGAAGTTGGCGCCGCGCCCCGGGTGCGGAATCTTGTCGACCTCGACCAGCGCGGCCAGCTTGCCTTCCTTGGCGTCGACCACCCCGATCTTGTTGGACTGGTTGGCGGCCATCAGCACATAACGGTGCGTGGAGTCCCAGCCGCCGTCGTGCAGGAAGCGCGCCGCCGGGATCTCGGTGACCTGCAGGTTGTTGATGTCCTTGTAGTTGACCAACAGGATCTTGCCGGTCTCCTTGACGTTGACGACGAACTCGGGCTTGAAGTGCGACGCCACGATCGCAGCCACCCGCGGCTCGGGGTGGTACTCCTGCGTGTCGACGGTCATGCCGCGCGTGGCGACGATCCGCAGCGGCTCGAGCGTGTCACCCTTCATGATCACGTACTGCGGCGGCCAGTACGTGCCGGCGATCGCGTACTTGTCTTCGTAGCCCTTGTACTTGCTGGTGTCGACGCTGCGCGCCTCGAGGCCGACACGGATCTCGGCCACGTTGTCGGGCTTTTCCATCCACAGGTCGATCATGTTGATCTTGGCGTCGCGCCCGATCACGAACACGTAGCGCCCGGACGCGGACAGCCGCGAGATGTGCACCGCGTAGCCGGTCTTGACGATGTTGATGATCTTCTTGGTGTCACCGTCGATCAGTGCAACCTCGCCGGTGTCGCGCAGCGTGGTCGAGAAGATGTTGTCGATGTTGTAGCTGTTCATCTTCCGCGTCGGGCGCTGGCCCACCGGGACGATGACCTTCCAGGTGGCCCTCATCTCCTTCATGCCGTACTCGGGCGGCTGCGGGGGGTCCTGTTGCACATAGCGCGCCATCAGGTCGACTTCCTTCTCGGTCAGCTCGCCCGAGGTCTGCCAGTTCGGCATGCCGGCCGGCGAGCCGTAGGCGATGAACACCTTCAGGTAGTCGGTGCCTTTGCCGAGCGTGATGTCGGGCGTCAGCGGCTTGCCGGTGGCGCCCTTGCGCAGCACGCCGTGGCAGCCGGCGCAACGCTCGAAGTAGATCTTGCGGCCCTGGTCGAACTCGGCCTGGGTCATCGGCGGCGCCTTCGGATTGGTGCTCTGGTACATCGGCTCGCCGGCCAGCGGCGACGCGCCGGCCTGGTAGCGAATCTCGGGCTCGGTCACGCCCTTCATCTCCTGCGCCTTCTCCTGCGCTTTCTCCTGCGTCGTCTGCGCCTGCGCGGCACCGGCCAACGCGGCCAGCAGCACGGCGATGACACGCCGTTGCGATGCATTCATGGTCTCACTCCGCTTGTTCGTGCCGCTTGCGGCTCCGGGATCCCCGGCTGCGCGTGGGCGGCGGGTTGTGGGCAATCGCGTCTTCGATCGGGTTTCGCGGATCGTCGGTCCGCGGCGCGGCAGGCGTCCTTGAACTGGTTCAAGGACCCGATCGGAGGCGCTGCCAACAATGCAGCCGGAAATCAGCCGCACGGTTGCCGCAACGATGAGCGCTCTGAACGAACCGCTGCGCTTCGATGCGCGCACACTGCTGACCGCCGGGCGGGCAGCCAAGGTGACCCTGGTGGGCGCCGGCCCGGGCGACCCGGAGCTGCTGACCCTCAAGGCCGCGCGTGTGCTGCGCGAGGCGCGCGTCGTGCTGTACGACCACCTGGTGGGCGACGAGGTGCTCGACCTCGTGCCGTCGCAGGCCCACCGCATCTATGTCGGCAAGCAGGCGGGCTGCCACACGTTGAGCCAAGCCGCGATCATCGACTTGATGCTGCGCCTGGCGCGCAGCGGCCGGCCGGTCGTGCGCCTGAAAGGCGGCGATCCGTTCATCTTCGGCCGCGGCGGAGAGGAGGCGCAGGCGCTGGCGCGCGCCGGCGTTCCCTTCGAAGTGATCCCGGGCATCAGTGCGGCGCAGGGCGCCGCCGCATCGGCCGGCATCCCGTTGACGCACCGCGACCACGCCTGCTCGGTGGTGTTCGCGACCGGCCACCTGCGCGGCGACGGCGAGCAGCGCACGCTCGATCTCGACTGGGAACTGCTGGCGCGGCCGCGCCAGACCAGCGTGATCTACATGGGCGTCGCCACGTTGCCGATCGTCTGCGAGCAGCTGATCCGGCACGGGCTGCCGCCCGACACGCCGGCCGCGGTGGTGGAGCGCGCGACCCGGCCCGAGCAGCGGACGATCGACGGCACCCTCGAGACCCTGCCCGCACTTGCGCGCGTGCACGAAGTGCAGTCGCCCGCACTGATCGTGATCGGCGCCGTCGCGGCACTGCACGCCGAGTTGGC
>DATIFD010000437.1:0-2131 GCA_035455385.1 Burkholderiaceae bacterium | reverse complement strand
GTACCGAGCCGCGATGGCCATCGACCTCCACCACCATCGCCGGCCGGCCTTCGGCCAACCACAGCAACGCCTGGGCCTGCAGGTTCATCGCGCCCTCGCGCGCACCGCGGCGATCGCGTCGAGCACCGCCTCGGCGGTGGCCGGCGCGCGCAGCGGCGGGTCGACGCGGTGGCCGCCGAGCGACGACACCGCGTCGCGGATCGCGAAGAACACCGAGAACGGCAGCAGCAGCGGCGGCTCGCCAACCGCCTTGCTGCGGTGGATGCTGTCGGCCACGTTGTCGGCCTCGAACAGCGCCACGCGGAAGTCGACCGGGCAGTCGTTGGCGGTGGGGATCTTGTAGGTGCTCGGCGCGTGCGTCAGCAGCGCGCCCGAGGTCGGGTGCCACTTCAGCTCCTCGGTGGTGAGCCAGCCCATGCCCTGGATGAACGCGCCCTCGACCTGCCCGATGTCGATCGCCGGGTTCAGCGAGCGGCCGACGTCGTGCAGCACGTCGGCGCGCAGCAGGCGCGACTCGCCGGTGAGCGTGTCGACCACCACCTCGCTGACCGCGGCGCCGTAGGCAAAGTAGAAGAACGGCTTGCCCTGCAGCGTGTCGCGGTTCCAGTGCAGCCCCGGCGTCGCATAGAAGCCGTCGGCCCACAGCTGCACACGCGCGAAATAGGCCTGCTGCACCAGGTCGGCGAAGGGGGTGTGGTGGTCGCCGGCAAACACCGCGCCGTCGGCGAAGCGCACCTGCGACGCATCCACGTGGTAGCGGCCCGCTGCGAACGCAGCCAGCCGCTCGCGGATCTTGCGCGCGGCATCCTGCGCCGCCTTGCCGTTCAGGTCGGCGCCGGTCGACGCCGCGGTGGCCGATGTGTTGGAGACCTTTTCGGTGTTGGTGGCGGTGCAACGCACGCGCTGCAGCGGCACGCCGAGCTCGTGCGCCACGACCTGGGCCACCTTGGTGTTAAGGCCCTGGCCCATCTCGGTGCCGCCGTGGTTGACCAGGATCGAGCCGTCGACGTACACGTGCACCAGCGCGCCAGCCTGGTTGAAGTGCGCCACGTTGAACGAGATGCCGAACTTCACCGGCGTCAGCGCGATGCCGCGCTTGAGCACCGGGCTCCACGCGTTGAAGGCCGCGACCTGTTCGCGTCGATGCGCGTAATCGCTGGTTTTCACGAGCCGATCGACGAGTTCGTGGATCACGTTGTCGTCGATCGCCTGACCGTACGGCGTGACGTTGCGGTGCGCCTTGCCGTAGAAGTTGGCGCGCCGCACGCCCAGTGGATCCTTGCCCAGCGCGCGCGCGATCTCGTCGAGGATGGCCTCGATCGCGATCGCACCCTGCGGGCCGCCGAAGCCGCGGAACGCGGTGTTGCTCTGGGTGTTCGTCTTGGCCGAGTAACCGTGCGCCGCGACGTGCGGCAGCCAGTACGCGTTGTCGACGTGGCACAGCGCCCGCGTCATCACCGGGCCCGACAGGTCGGCCGAGAAGCCGGCGTTGCTGATGAGATCGATCTCGGCGCCGAGAATGCGGCCGTCGTCGTCGTAGCCGACCTCGTAGTCGTACTCGAAGCCGTGGCGCCGACCGGTGACGAGGAAGTCGTCGTCGCGGTCGGGCCGCAGCTTCACCGGGCGGTCGGTGCGTCGCGCCGCGATCGCGGCGACGCAGGCGAACAGCGCCGACTGCGACTCCTTGCCGCCGAAGCCGCCGCCCATGCGGCGGCACTCGACGCGCACCGCGTGCGCATCGATGCCCAGCGCGTGCGCGACCACGCTCTGCATCTCGGTGGGATGCTGCGTCGAGCAGTGCACCAGCATGCCGCCGTCCTCGAGCGGGACTGCATAGGCGATCTGGCCCTCAAGGTAGAACTGCTCCTGGCCGCCGATCGACAGCGAGCCCTTCAATCGCCGCGGCGCCGACGCGATCGCGGCCTTCGCGTCGCCGCGCACCAAGTGCATCGGCGGCAGCACGTACTGCTGCCTGGCGTGGGCCTCGCGAGCCGTCAGCACCGCCGGCAGCGGTTCGATGGTCAGCGCCGCCTTGGCCTGCGCGGCGGCGCGGCGGGCGGCCTCGCGGCGGTCGGCGAGCACGACGAACACCGGCTGGCCGAGGTATTGCACCGTGACGTCGGCGAGGATC
>DATIFD010000436.1:0-2387 GCA_035455385.1 Burkholderiaceae bacterium | reverse complement strand
CGGGTCGGCATTGGCCGGCGAGCCGAGCAGCTGGCCGGCATCGGGCTTGAAATACCAGCGCTCGTCGACGTCGGCCACCGTGGGCCAGCCGCGGATCTCGAGCCCGGCCGGCGCCGCGAACGTGAACGCGCTGCGCCGCTTGGGCTGGATCTGCAGCGGCGCGGCGCCGCAGCGCACGGCCACCTCGTCGGCCCAGGCACCGGCGGCGTTGACCAGCGTTCGCGCGCGCACGGTGCGGCCGTCGGCCAGCGTGATCGACCAGCGGCCGCTCGCCGCCTCGGCGCGCTGCAGCTCGGCGTTGGTCCACAGCGTGCCGCCGGCGCGCCTGAGGCCGCGCAGATAGCCCTGGTGCAGCGCGTGCACGTCGATGTCCATCGCGTCGGCCTCCAGCACGCCGCCGACCAGGCCCTCGGCGCGCAGCACCGGCACGCGCTGCAGGCACTGTGCCGCATCGATGCGCTCGACCACCGAGCCGGTGGCGCGCAGGTCGCGCAGCAGCGCATCGAGCGCGGCCTCCTGGCCGCGCCAGCCGACGTAGAGCGCGGCGCGCGCGGCGAGGATCGGCGTGTCGGTGAATCCCGCCGGCGGACGTTCGTAGGTCGCGCGGCTGGCGCGCGTCAGCGCGCGCACCTGGGCCGGACCGTAGCTCTCCATGAACATCGCCGCGCTGCGCCCGGTGCTGTGCATGCCGGGCTGCGACTCGCGCTCCAGCAGCAGCACGCGAGCGTGTGGCACCAGCGCGTGCGCGAACGACGCGCCGGCAATCCCGCCACCGACGACGACGGCTTCGAACTCCGCGTCGCTCATGACGAACGCACGCTCAGCGCGAGACCCCCGACGGGGCACGCATCAGCGTGCTCTTGCCGAACAGGCTCTCGATCAGGTCGACCGCCAGATCGGCCGTCTTGTTGCGCACGTCGCACGCCGGGTTGAGCTCCATCACGTCGAGCGACGCCAGCGCGCCGGTGTCGGCGATCATCTCCATGCACAGCTGCGCCTCGCGGTAGGTCGGGCCGCCGGGCACCGTGGTGTCGACGCCCGGCGCGATCTCGGGGTCGAGGAAGTCGACGTCGAAGCTGACGTGCAGGTGCGTGTGGGCATCGAGCGTGGCCAGCGCCAGCTCCATCGTGTGGCGCATGCCCATCTCGTCGATGTAGCGCATGTCGAACACCTCGAGGCCGGCCTGGTGCACCAGCCTCTTCTCGCCGGGGTCGACGCTGCGGATGCCGATCTGCCGGATGTGCTTCGGGTTGAGCGCCGGCACCTTGCCGCCGATCTCGATCAGCTCCTGCGGCCCGTTGCCGCACAGGCACGCCACCGGCATGCCGTGGATATTGCCGCTGGGCGTCAGCAGGTTGGTGTTGAAGTCGGCGTGGGCGTCGAGCCACAGCACCCGCAGCTTCCTGCCGGCCTCGCGGCAGTGGCGCGCCACCGCGCTGATCGAGCCGATCGCCAGCGAGTGGTCGCCGCCGAGCAGGATCGGCAGGCGCGACAGCCGCAACTCCGCCAGCACCGCCTCGTGCACGGTGTGGCACCACTGTGCCACCTCGCCCAGGTGGCGGTAGCCGTTGCTCGGCGGCTGCCACGGGTTGGCCGGCCCGGTGAGGTTGCCGCGGTCGATCACCTCGAGGCCGTGGCCCTCGAGCGTCGGCTGCAGCAGTGCCACGCGCAGCGCCTCGGGGCCCATGCTGGCGCCGCGCGAGCCCGCGCCGATGTCGGTAGGCGCGCCGAGCAGGCTGATCCGGTTCATGGAAGGGCATTGTGACGCGGCGCTGCGGCATGCCGTGCAAGCGGGTGCCGCAACTTGCGTACAGTGCGTGTCATGAGTCCCGAACAGCGCTTCCGCGACGCGATCGATTTCGCGCAGGCGCACGAGGTGGGCTGGCCGCGCGATCCGTTCGACGACCCGCTGCGCTGGGGCGTCCACCACGACGACCCGCCGCCGTTCAACTGCCTGCGCGGCCCGGTGCACCCGCGCGGCGGCGTCTCGGGCCTCGTGCTGCAGCACGGGCGGGTGGCCACCGCGTGGGGCGAGCCCGAGCGCGCCGACCTCACGTTCAGCGTCGCCAAGACCTACCTGGCGATGCTGGCCGGCGTGGCGCACGGCCAGGGGCTGCTGCCCGACGTCGACGCGCCGGTGGTCGCGCGGCTGCCGGGCATCGGCTTCGATACACCGCACAACCGTGGCGTCACCTGGCGGCACCTGCTGGAGCAGACCAGCGAGTGGGAGGGCACCTGCTTCGGCATTCCCGACACGGTGGATCGGTATCGCGTCGTGTCGCACGATCCGCGGCCGCCCAGCGGGCGCAAGGGCGATGCGCGGCCGCTGCGCCAGCCGGGCAGCTATTGGGAATACAACGACGTGCGCATCAACCAGCTGTCGCTGG
>DATIFD010000435.1:0-27030 GCA_035455385.1 Burkholderiaceae bacterium | reverse complement strand
CTCGCAGCCGGGCATCGCGGCGCGCAGCAGCTCGATGTCGTTGAGCGACTGCCACGCGATGTCCTGCGCGACGGGGAGCGTTTGCTGGCTGGTGAGTTGCATCGTCGGCTCAATGGAAGTGGGCTTCGCCGGCCAGCAGGTGCGCCAGCTGCTCGAGGCTCTCGATGTTGTGTGCGGGCAGCATGCGGTCGACGTGCGGCAGCATCGCCCGGATGCCGCCCGCCTTCGCCTCGAAGCCGGCGAAGCGCAGCAGCGGGTTCAGCCACAGCAGGCGGCGGCAGCTCTTGCGCAGCCGCTCGGTCTCGAACGCGAGCGCGCCGGTGTCGCCGTGCTCGAGGCCGTCGCTGATCAGCAGCACCGTGGTGCGACTGCTCAGGCAGCGTCGCGCCCAGCGCTGGTTGAATTCGTGCAGGCAGGTCGTGATGCGCGTGCCGCCGGACCAGTCCTCGACCGCCTTCACCACCTGCGCCACCGCGATGTCGGGGTCGCGGCTCTTCAGCAGGCGCGTGGTGCGCGTGAGCCGGGTGCCGAACACGAAGCTCTCGACGCGGGCCTCGGCGTGCCCCAGCGCGTGGGCGAAGTGCAGCAGCATGCGCGAGTAGCGGCTCATCGAGCCCGAGATGTCGGCCAGCACGACCATCGGCGCCGGCAGCGGGCGCGGTCGCCGCCAGCGCGGCAAGGCCATCTCGCCGCCGTGGCGCGCCATCGCCTGCAGCGTGCCACGCCAGTCGATGCGGCCTGCGCGCAGCGAGCGCTCGCGACGGCGCGTGGGCAGCGGCTCGAACACCCAGCGCATCTGCGCCAGCGCACGGCGCGCGGCGCGCCACTCATCGGCACTCATGGTGTCGAAATCGGCCTTGCGCAGCACCTCGCGCTCGCTCACCGTGAACGCGGCGTCGAACTGGATCTCCTCTTCGGGCTGCAGCGGTTGCTGGTCGGGCCGCGGGTTCGGGAACAGCGCGTCGCCGAGCCGGCGGTTCTCGCGATGCTCGGGCTGCAGCGCAGCCTGCGCTCGCACCTTGGGCAGCAGCATCGCGCGCATGCGGCCTTCGAGGTCGGGGTCGCGCCAGAACAGCTCGAACGCCTGGTCGAACAGATCCTTGTGCTCGATGCGGTCGAGCATGCAGGTCGTGAGCACCGCATGGAAGTCGCGCTTGCTGTCGAACCCGGCGAGCTTGAGCGCCTGCAGCGTCAGCTGCACACGATCGGTCCCGACCGCCATGCCAGCGCTGCGCAGCACGCGCGCGAAGTGCATGACGTTCTCGGCAAGGTGGCCGGGGGCCTGGCGCGGGGCAGCGAGCATCGGTCAGCGTCCGGCAGGAACCGAGCGAGCAAAGCCGAGGGCGGGTATGCGCCAGCGCTCGAATGCGGCGGCCTCCGCTTTGCTCCGGCTTCCCTGCGGTGCTCGGGCCGCGAGGGCGGCCACACAAACTCGCCCTCGCGCGGGCGCGACGCTGCTGGCGCAGCGCCGCTGCGCTCGGAGCTCAAACAGTGTGTGGCCGACGCGTCGCCTCAGGGCGACGCGCAACCCACGCAACCCTGCGCTCCTCGGCGCCGCATAAGTCGCTGCCGACGCACACCCACCCACGACTTTGCCAGCACTATCGTGGCATGCATCGACGAACACCACGAGCGTCCCAGCGCGGTGGGCGGTGCCCGGTGGGGGCGACTTGTGGGGCGGCGAGCAGCGCAGCAGCGCGCTCGGCACGCGCGCAGCGCGTGCTTCGTGATCTGACTCGCGGCGATTGTCCGAGCGCAACGAACGAAGTGAGTGAAGCGAGTTTCGCCGCGCGAGCGCGCTGCGAGAAGCACAGCGGAGTCGGCCTGCAAGGCCGACCGCCACAGTAGGAGCCCCCACCGGGTACCGCCTGCCGCGCCGCGCCATGTCTACGCACAGTGCGCAAGTGTCGAGCAGCTTCATCTCACTCCGACAACCGGCGTCCGCGCCCGTACACCAGCAGCATCACGATGATCACGACGCCGTAGATCACCTGGCGGCCCATCTCCGGCATCTGCATCACCGACAGGATCGACTGCAGCAGCGTGATCAGGATGACGCCGACCACGGTGCCGAGGTACGAGCCGCGACCACCGAGGATGTGCGTGCCGCCCAGTACCACCGCGGCGATCGCCGGCAACAGGTAGGCATCGCCCATCGCCTGGTAGGCTTTGGTGGAGTAGCCGGTCAGCAGCACCCCGGCGGCCGCCGAGCACGCCCCGGCGATCACGAACACCAGCAGCGTGACGCGCCGCGTGTCGATGCCCGACAGGTACGCCGCGCGTTCGCGATTGCCCACGGCGTAGATCGAGCGGCCCAGCGCCGTGCGGTGCAGCAGGAACATCGTCGCCGCGCCCACCGCCATCCACGCCAGCAGCGCGTTGGGCACACCGAGCCACGAACGTCCGGTGGCGATCAGATGCATCGTCGGCGTGGCGCGGTCCTGCGGCGCGAAGCCGCCGGTCTGCACCACGATCAGCCCCTGGGCGACCGCGTTGATGCCGAGCGTGAAGATCATCGACGGCACGCGCAGATACGCCACGCCGATGCCGTTGACCAGGCCGAACACTGCGCCGCACACGATGCCGAACGGAATCGCCAATGCCGCGCCGGCGGAACCCCACCAACCGGCCGCTGCCGCCGACATCACGCCGCCGACGGTGACCAGCCACGGCACCGAGAGGTCGATGCCCCCCAGCAGGATGACCAGCATCGCGCCGGTGGCGACGATGCCGAGGAACGACGCGATCTGCAGTTGCAGAAGCAGGTAGTCGGCCGACAGGAAGTTGCTCGAATAGAGGCTGCCCACCAGCAGCAGCGCCAGCGTGCACAGCGCGGCCGCGGCCACAGGCAGATGGCCGGAGCGCTTCAGTCGCAGCACCAGCGCATTCATCGCGCCGCGCCCTGCCTGGCCGGTTTCATCGCGCGCGCCTTCATCTGAACATCTCGAGTCGGTTGGCCACTTTCAGCAGCCGCAGCGCACCCAGGCTCACCGCCACCAGCAGGATCACGCCCTGGAACAGCGGCTGCCACAGCGGCTCCATGTCGAACACGAACAGCAGATCGCCGATCGTGCGCAACACCAGCGCGCCGAACACCGAGCCGATCGCGCTGCCAGCGCCGCCGGCCAGCGAGGTGCCGCCGATCACCACCGCCGCGATCGAATTGAGCGTGTAGGTGCCGCCGATGGCCGAGCTGGCCTCGCCCGAGTAGGTGACGAAGGTCAGCAGCAGGCCGCCGATCGAGGCCAGCAGGCCGGCGAGCGTGTAGGTGACGATCTTGGCGCGGCCGATCGGCACGCCCGACATGTAGGCGGCACTCTCGCTGGAGCCGATGGCCAGCGCCGCACGACCGATCGCGCTCTTGCGGTACGGCACCCAGATCAGCGCGATCACCGCCAGCAGCACCAGCAGCATCGATGGCACGCCTGCCAGCGGCGCGCCGGTGACCGCATCGGCCATGTCCGCCTGCACCTGTCCGCCGGGCACGGGCCGCAGCCCCAGCGCGAGACCGAAGTACACCGTGCCGGTGGCCAGCGTGGTGATGATCGGTTGCAGCCGGCCGAGCACGATGATCAGGCCGTTGACGAGTCCGCACAGCGCGCCGATCGCCAGCACCGCCAGCACGCCCAGCGCCGCCTGCATCGGTGTGCCGACCACCAGGTGTGACGCCAGGCAGTTGGCCAGCACGAACACCATGCCCACCGACAGGTCGATGCCCGAGGTCAGCACCGGCAGCGTCTGCGCCATTGCGGCGATCGCCAGCAGCACGCCCTTGTTGGCCGCGGTGGTGATGACCGGCACGGTCCAGCCGGTCGGATGCTTGGCGATGTACAGCGCAAAGATCGCGGCGAACAGCGCGGCCGAGCCATAGACGCCGCGGTGCGCGCGCAGGTGGTAGCGCCAGGTGCCGCTCATGTGCCGGACACCTGCATGTTCAGCGCGCTGGCCACCAGCGCGTGCTCGGTCAGCTGGTCGCCTTGCAGCCAGCGCACGATGCGGCCGTCGAAGAACACTGCCACGCGGTCGCAGCAGCCGATCAGCTCGGCATAGTCGGTGCTGTACAGCAGCACGGCGGCGCCCTCGGCGGCGAGCTGGCGCAGCAGCGCATAGATCTCCTGCTTGGTGCCGACGTCGATCCCGCGCGTGGGGTCGTTGAGCAGGATGATGCGCGGCGCGTTGAGCAGCCACTTCGCGATCACCACCTTCTGCTGGTTGCCACCCGACAGCGTGCCCACGGCGTCGTCGAGGTCGGGGGCCTTGATCGACAGCTGACGCACCATGCGCTGCACCGCCTCCGACTCGCGCGCGCGGTCGATCACGCCGGCGCGGCCGAGGCGCTCGAGCGCGGCGAAGCTCAGGTTCTCGCGCACCGCCATCGGCAGCATCAGACCGTCGGTCTTGCGGTCCTCGGGCACCAGCGCGATGCCGACCGCCGGCGCCTTGGCCGCGCGCGGGCTGGTGGGCTTCACCGCGGTGCCGTCGATGCGCAATTCGCCGCCGACGCCGCGCAGCACGCCGAACAGCGCGAGGAAGAACTCGCGCTGACCCTGCCCGTCGAGGCCGCCGAGGCCGACGACCTCGCCGGCGCGCGCGGTGAGGTCGATGTCGTGCAGCCGCTGGTTCCAGCTCAGGCCGCGCACGTCCAGCCGCGGTGCCGCCGCGGAGGCCGCGCTGGCGGGCGTGGTCTTCGGCGGGAAGGCGTGGCTGATCTCGCGGCCGATCATCATCGCCACCGTCTCGGCGTCGGTCTTGGTGCCGGCCTCGAAGGTGGCCACGTGCCGGCCGTTGCGGAACACCGAACAGTCGTCGGCCAGCTCGGCGATCTCGTGCATCCGGTGCGAGATGTAGACGATCGCGAGGCCCTCGTCGCGCAACCGCTTCAGCAGCGCGAACACGCGCTGCACGTCCGCGGCGGTCAGCGCCGAGGTGGCCTCGTCGAGGATCAGGATCTTCGGCTCGCGCGCCAGCGCCTTGGCGATCTCCACCATCTGCCGGCGCGACAGCGACAGGCTGCCCACCGGTGCCAGCGGATGGATGTCGTCGGCCCCGGCGCGCGCCAGCGCGGCGGCCGCGATGCGACGCTGCTCGCGCTGGTCGATCAGGCCGAAGCGCCGCGGCGGGTTGGTGATGCAGATGTTGTCGGCGACGCTCAGATCGGGCATCAGCGACAGCTCTTGAAAGATGCAGGCGATGCCGGCCTCGACCGCGTCCTGCGGATGTGCGAAGCGGCGCTCCTGCCCCTGCAGCATGATGCGGCCCTCGTCGGGCTGCAAGACGCCGGCCATCATCTTGATCAGAGTCGACTTGCCGGCGCCGTTCTCGCCCAGCAGCGCGTGGATGCGTCCGCTGGCGCAGGCGAAGTGCGCGTGCTGGAGCGCGCGCACGCCGCCGTAGCGCTTGGAGACGTCGATCAGCTCGAGTACCGGCTGCACGGGCGGTGGGACCACGACGCGGCCGCGGCGCGACGCACCGCGGCCGGGTCAATCAACGACGGGTCGATGCGTCCTCAGTTGTTCTTCTCGTCCTTGCTCATGATGTCCTGGTCCCGCAGCGTCACGCCGCACGCCGGGAACGACGTGGTGGTGAAGAAGTTGTCCGTGAGGTTGGGGAAGTAGTTCTCGCCGGCCTTGAAGTCGGGGTGGCTCGCCTGCGGGATCGGCACCGAGATCATCTGCGGCATCACCTTGCCCTGCAGCGCGGTGACCGCGGCCTTCATCGAGATCGCCACCAGGCCCGGCGACTGGCCGAGCGACGTGCACAGCAGGCCGTCCTTGGCGTTGGCCGCGCACAGCTTGCGGAAGCCGTTCTCGGCCTCGCCGGCCACCGGGATCATCTTGTGCTTGGCGTCGATCAGCGCGCGCACCGCGCCGGTGGAGCCGCCTTGCACGAACATGCCGGCGAAGCTCTTGTGCACGGCCACCGCGTCGGCCACCACCTTCTGCGCGGTGCCGTCGTCCCAGTTGCCGACCACCTCGACGATCTCGAACTTGTTGCCCGGCGCTTCCATCACCTTGCGGAAGCCGAGGTGGCGGTCGCGGTCGACCGAGTTGCCGGGCAGGCCGCGCACCTCGAGGATCTTGCCGCTCTTGCTCGGGATGTTCTTGACCAGCCACTCGCCAGACTGGATGCCCATCTGCAGCTGGTCTTCGTTGACCATCATCACTTCGTCGCTGTCGAGCACGTTGTCGAACGGCACCAGCACCACGCCAGCGGCGTTGGCGCGCTTGATCACCGGGCCGAACGCGGTCGGGTTGACCGCGATGGTGACGATCGCGTCGTAGCCGGAGTTGATGAAGTTGTCGATCGCGGCGATCTGCGCGGCCACGTCGGTGCCGGTGGAGACGATCTTGAACTCCTTCAGGTTGGCCGCCATCTCGGGCGTCGCCGCGTAAGCCTTGGCCATCTTGATCATCTGGATCCGCCAAGTGTTGCCGACGAAGCCGTTGGCCAGTGCGATGCGGTAGGGCCCCTTCTTCGCCGGCCACTGGAAGTACTTGGTCTTCGCGTCCCAGGGCTTGAAGCAAGCCGGGTTCTCGCCGGGGCCGTTCACCACCTTGGGCGGTGCGGCCAGCGCGAGGCCGGCGGCCATCAGACCGAACGCGGTGGCCAGTCGAGTCAATTGACGCATGGTGTCTCCGATCTCTTTGGTGTCGCAATCCCGGGCGCGCGGCCCGCTCCAGTGGCGCGGCGGCCGAGGACGCCGCGGCGCCCGCCGCGTTCTGCGACGCGGTCGTTTCGTATGATCATCATACGATTGCGGTCTCGCGCCATTGGGTGAACCGAGCATGGCGCGGCCCAGGGGCCGGCAGGCGGTGGGCGAACGACAATGCGCCGATGGACCTGTCCCGCTTCGCCCGCCGCCGCTACACCCTGACGCCGACGCCGTTGGAGCCGCTGCCGCGCTTTTCGGCGGCGTTGGCGGCCAGCTGCCCCGGCGGTCGCGGGCCCGAGGTGTGGATCAAGCGCGACGACCTGCTGGGCCTCGCGCCGGGCGGCAACAAGACGCGCAAGCTCGAGTTCCTGGTGGCCGACGCGCTGGCGCGCGGCGCCGACACGCTCGTCACCTGCGGGGCGCCGCAGTCCAACCACTGCCGCATCACGCTGGCCGCCGCCGTCAAGGAGGGCCTGAAGTGCCGCTTCGTGATCGAGGAGCGGGTGCCCGGCAGCTACCGCGACGACGCCAGCGGCAACCACTTCCTGTTCCGCCTGCTCGGCGTCGAGGCCCTCACCGTCGTGCCCGCCGGCAGCGACATGGCCGCCGCGATGCAGCGCGTGGTCGACGAGCTGAAGACGGTCGGCCGCCGCGGCTACGTGATCCCCGGCGGCGGCTCCAGCGCGCTGGGTGGCCTGGGCTACGTGGCTTGCGCGCAGGAGCTGCAGCAGCAATGGTTCGAGCAGGGGCTGCACTTCGACGCGGTGGTCGTCGGCTCGGGCAGCTCGGGCACGCACGGCGGGCTGCTGGCGGGGTTTCTCGGCAACCGCATCGCCACGCCGATCCTCGGCGTCGGCGTCAGCCGCGACCCGGCCGACCAGGCGCCGCTGGTGCACGCCGAGGCGCAGGCGGTGTGCGACCTGCTCGGCCTCGATCTGCCCGTGCCGCGCGAGGCCGTGCGCTGCATCGGCGGCTACTGGCAGCCCAAGTACTCGCTGCCCAACGCGCGCATGGTCGAGGCCGTGCAGCTGCTGGCGCGCAGCGAGGGCATCCTGCTCGACCCGGTGTACACCGGCAAGGTGATGGCCGGCCTGATCGGGCTGGCGCGTGCGGGCGAATGGGGCGCGGGCGAACGCGTGCTGTTCATCCACACCGGCGGCATGCCGAGCGTGTTCGCCTACGAGCGCGTGTTGCTGGGGCTGGAGAGCCTCGCGCCGTGACGTTCGAGGTCGCGGCGCGATGAGCACCTGACGCGCCGGCGTCGCCCGCCCCGCCCGACCCGTTCAGTTCAGCGTCAGAGTTGCTTGGCAAAAGACGCCGTGGTCTCGGCGCTCGCATGCCTTCGCCCGGCGGCCGCCATCCAGCTGGAGTCGACGTGACATGAAGGATCGAGCGCTTGCCCGGGGCCTGTACCTGATCGCGATCGCGCTGGCATTCGGCCTCGGGTCGCTGCGCTACCGCGTCGGCGAATTCCGCCAGGCGGGGCCGGGGCTGTTTCCGCTGCTGGTCAGCGGCCTGCTGCTGCTGCTCGGCGTGATCACGGTGGTGCGTTCGCGCTTCGTGAAGCCGCAGCGCCTCGACTTCAACTTCAGGAACCTGGCGCTCGTGCTGGCGGGCATGACCGGCTTCGTGCTGCTCTCTGAGCACGTGAACATGATGGTGGCCATTGCATTCATGGTGTTCTGCGTGACCTTCGCCGGCACCTCGTACTCGGTGGTGCGCAACCTGAAGATCACGGCCGGCCTGATCGCCATCGCGTGGATGCTGCACGAGCTGCTCGGGCTCAACCTGCCTCTGCTGTAGATGGAAGTCCTGCACAACCTGGCGTTCGGCTTCGGGCACGCGCTGACGCTCAACAACCTGATGTACTGCGCCATCGGCTGCGTGGTGGGGACACTCGTCGGCCTGCTGCCGGGACTGGGGCCGCTGGCGACGATCAGCCTGCTGCTGCCGCTGACCTATTCGATTCCCACCGGCGGCGCGCTCATCATGCTGGCGGGCATCTACTACGGCGCGCAGTACGGCGACAGCGTCAGCGCGATCACGATGAAGATCCCGCACGCCAGCAGCATCGTCGCGTGCATCGACGGCTACCAGATGACACTGAAGAACAGGACCGGCCTGGCGCTGTTCACGGCCGGCATCTCCAGCTTCATCGGCGGCACCGTGGCGATCGTCGTGCTGTCGACGCTGGCGCCGATGCTGGGCGAAGTGGCATTTCTGTTCGGCCCGGCCGACTACTGCGCGCTGATGCTCACCGGCTTCGTGTGCGTCAGCTTCGTCACCACGGGCAGCCTGCTCAACGGCCTGGCGATGTCGCTGATCGGCGTGCTGCTCGGCGTGATCGGCACCGACGTCAACAGCGGCGTGCAGCGATTCACGCTGGACCAGCCGTTCCTGGCCGATGGCGTGGGGCTGATCAGCGTGGCGCTGGGCTGCTTCGGCATCGCCGAGATCGTGAAGAACCTCGACATCCGCAACGAGCACACGCCGTTCAACGGCAAGATCCATCTGATCCCGACCTGGGGCGAGTTCAAGCGCATCATCCCGAGCGCGCTGCGCGGCAGTGCCATCGGCTCGTTCCTGGGCATCCTGCCCGGCGGCGGGCCGGTGCTGGCGCAGTTCGGCGCCTACGCGGCCGAGAAGCGGTTCAGCAAGTACCGCGACGAGATCGGCTCGGGCGCGATCGAGGGCGTGGCCGGGCAGGCGGCGGCCGACGAAGCGGCGGCGCGCACCAGCTTCATCCCGCTGATGAGCATCGGCATCCCGGAGAACGCGGTGATGGCGCTGATGCTGGCCGCGTTCATCGTCAAGGGCATCCAGCCCGGGCCCAACATGATCGCCAGCCACCCCGATCTGTTCTGGGGCCTGGTGGCCAGCATGTGGGTCGGTAACGTGTTTCTGGTGATCCTCAACGTGCCGCTGGTGCGCTTCTGGCTGTCGGTGTTCAAGATTCCCTACGTCGTGCTGTTCCCGGCGATCATCTTCTTCTGCTGCATCGGCACCTACAGCATCAACAACAACCTGCAAGACATCTACATCACGGCCACCTTCGGCGTGATCGGCTACCTGTTCCTCCGCCTCGATCTGGAGGCCGCACCGCTGCTGCTGGGGTTCATCCTCGGGCCGATGCTGGAAGAGAACTTCCGCCGCACCCTGCTGCTGAGTCGCGGCCACTTCTCGGCGTTCGTGACGCGGCCGATCAGCGGCACGCTGCTGGGCCTGGTCGCGATCTTCGTCGTCTGGCAGGTGGTGTCGTTCGTGGCGCAGACACGCAAGGAGACGGCAACGGCCTACCCCTTCACCGACGCGATCAGCCCCGACACCTAGTGCCAAGCCACACCGGCGACATGCCCGGCGCGTTCGCCTACGAGGGCGTGTTGCCGGGGTTGGACGACGTCGCGCCGTAGGGGGTGTCGGCGCGCGCGGCGCGGCGGTGGCTGGTGAACTGTGCCAGCGCGACGACGGCGGCCAGGGCCAGACCGATCAAGTCGGTCACCCAACCCGGCTTGATCAGCAGCAGCGCGGCCGCAACCAGCAGCACGCGCTGCCACAGCGAAGTCGGGCGCAGCAGGTATCCGAACAGGCCGGCTGCCAGCAGGATCACGCCGAGCGATGCCGTGACGGTGGAGTACAGGCTGGCGGTCCAGTCGCCGATCAGCAGCAGCGACGGCTCGTAGACGAACATGAACGGCACGATGTACGCCGGCGCCGCGGCGCGCATCGCCATCCAGCCCGTGGCCCACATGTTGGCCTTGGCCAGGCCCGCGGCCGCGAACACCGCCAGCGCCACCGGCGGCGTGATGGCCGACAGGATCGCGAAGTAGAACGCGAACATGTGCGCCGCCGGAGTGACCGCACCGAGCTTGATGATCGCCGGCACCAGCAGCGACACCATCACGATGTAGGCCGGCGTGGTAGGCATGCCCATGCCGAGCACGATGCCGGCGATCGCGGTCAACACCAGCGCCAGCACCAGCGAGTTCTGCGCCAGCGCGATCACCACCTGCGTGAACGTGATGCCCAGCCCGGTGATCGTGACGACGCCGATCACGATGCCGGCGCAGGCGCAGGCCATCGCCACCGCCAGCGTGTTGCGCGCGCCTTCCTCCAGCGCGCCCAGCACGCTGCGCCAGCTGATGCCCGGGCGCGTGGTGGCGCGCAGCAGCGCCACCGGCAGGCAGCTCAGCGCTGCGACCAGCGCCGACAGCGGCGCCGAATAGCCGAGCAGCAACCCGACCAGGATGATCGCGATCGGCACGAACAGGTGGCCGCGGTCGACCATCACGCGCACGAAGCGCGGCAGCTCCGCGCGCGGCACGCCGGCCAGGCCCTCGCGCTTGGCCACGAAGTGCACGGCGGCGAACACGGCCAGGTAGTACAGCAGCGCCGGCACCGCCGCCCACAGCGCCACCTGCGCGTAGGGCACGGCCAGGAACTCGGCCATCACGAAGGCGGCGGCGCCCATCACCGGCGGCATCAGCTGCCCGCCGGTGGAGGCCACGGCTTCCACCGCGGCGGCAAACGGTGGCCGGAAGCCGGTGCGCTTCATCAGCGGGATCGTGACCGGCCCGTCGACCATCACGTTGGCCACCGCGCTGCCCGAGACCGTGCCGAACAGCGACGAGCTGACCACCGCCACCTTGCCCGGTCCGCCGGCCTGGCTGCCGGTGATCGACATCGCGAAGTCCATGAACAGCTGGCCGGTGCCGCCGCGCTCCATGAAGGCGCCGAACAGCACGAACAGCATCACGTACGAGGCCGACACGCCGAGCGTCGAGCCGAAGATGCCCTCGGTGGAGTAGTACAGCTGCTCCAGCAGCACCGGAAAGCGCACGTGGGTGAACAACGCCGCATAGGCGAGAAACACGATCGCGGTCAGCGGCAGCGCCCAGCCGATCACGCGGCGCGTTCCCTCGAGCACGACCAGCACCGCGACGACGCCGTAGAACTTGTCCCAGCCGGTCAGCTCGTCGATGTAGATGATGCGGTTGGTGAACGCCTGGTAGTCGACGAAGATGTGCAGCACCGCACCCCAGCCGAGCAACAACAGCGCCACGTCGCCTGCGCGCGGGAGTGCGCCGCCGCCCGGGCGCAGCGGATACAGCAGGAACACCAGCGTCAGCGCGAACAGCAGGTGCGTGCCGCGGAAGATCACCGCCTCGGGCGGCCCGAAGCCGGCCACCCACATGTGATACAGCGACATCGCCACCGCGACCGCGCCGACCGTCCAGCGCAGGGCGCGGGCCGACGGCGCGGTAGGGGCGTTCTCTTCCTGGGCCATGCGGCTGATGCGGTCAGGCGCCTTGCCCCGCAGGCCAGGCTCGGCCACCCGCACCAGCGCAACGCGTGAACCAACCAGCCCAAGCGGCCACCACGGATCCGGCTCTGCCGGTCCGTCGGTGGCGCCCCCTTGAGGGGGAGGCGCCGAGGGCGCATCGGGGGTGGGTCATATCGCGCCTTTCTCCTTGTAGTACCTGGCTGCGCCCTTGTGCAGCGGCACGCCGATGTCGATCGCCATGTCCTTGGGCGTCAGCCCGGTGATCGGCTTGACCACCGCGGCCATCGCGTCGACGTTCTCGGCCATCGCCTTGGTCATCTTGTAGACCGTGTCCTCCGGCAGGTCGCAGGCGGCGACGATGTGCGTGGAGTAGCCGATCACCGGCACGTCGTGGTCCTGCTTGGGATACGTGCCGGCCTTGATGATCAGCTTGTTGTAGCCGGGGTTCACCTTCTTCAGCGCGGCCATCGTCTTGTCGTCGACCGGCACCAGATGGATGTCGCGCGCGCTGGCCAGGTCCATGATCGCCGACGCCGGCGCCGTCGTGCCGAGCGTGAAGATCTGGGCGTGGCCGTCCTTCATCAGCGAGACGGCATCGGTGTAGGCCGCCTGGAAATTGGCCTTCGACAACGACTGGTAGTTCATGCCGTTGATCTCGAGCACCATCGCCGTCAGGATCTCGGCGGTGTTGCCCTTGGGCTGCGTGACGAGCGACTTGCCCTTGAAATCGGCGAACGAGTTGACGTTGGCGTCGGCGGCGGCCACCACCTGGAAGTACTGCGGATACAGGTTGGCCACCTGGCACACGTTCTTCACCGCCTTGGGGTATGGGGCGCGCCCGGCGATGCCATCGACCGTGGTGCTGGAGTTGGCAAAGCCGATCTGCGCCTTGCCTTCGTCGACGCCGCGCACGTTGGCGATGCCCGCGCCCGGCGTCTGCTGGATCTGCAGCCCCGGCACGGCCTTTTCCCACATGCCCTTGAGGGCACCGCCCAAAGGGATCCACGAACCGCCTTGCGGGCCGGTCATCATGGTCACTTGTTGCGCCGCGGCGGGTGCCGCGAGTGCTGCGGCCACGGCTGCAGCGGCGAGGGTGCGGATCGGTGTCATGGGCTCTCCTGTCGGGCTGTGGCGGTGCCGCCCGGTGGCGGCACGGTTGTCGATCGAGTCTAGCCACGATGCACCGGGGCGCACCTGCTCGATTGCCCGCAGACCGATGCCGCTGGCGAGGCCCGCGCGGAGCTCCCGACTCTCCGTAACGCGGCCGCTCAGTCACCCACGGTCGGCCACCGCCGGGTGACAGCAGGGCGTTCGGGTCGGCTCGCGCCGATGGGCAGCGGGTCGTTGCGGTGCAGCCTCCACCAGGCAAGCAGCGCGTTGAAGTCGCCGCCGAAGACCCGGTGCTTCACGGCGTCCTGTGTCGCTGCGCACAAGGCGCCATCGCCCGGGCTCAGCGGATGAACCTCGGCGGCTCGCGAGCACGCGAGAAACTCGATCTGCAGGCGGTCGGCCGCCAGGCTGTCGAGCTGAGCCGACAGGTCGGTGCGCTGCGGCACAGGGCCCCAACCGTCGGGCGGCACCGTTCGGGCTTCGCGATCGAGTGCCAGTGCGCACGTCACCGTCATCAGACCGGCAATCCCCGGCAGCCATCGCCGCAGCCGCGTCGTTGCTCGCGGTGGCTGGGCTGGGGCGATGCGGACCGTGGGTGCAGCGGCGGACAGGCCCGGCGCGGCGGATGGCGGTTGCGCAAGTGACATGGCAGACTCCTTCGCGGATTGGAGGCTCCGACGTTGCGCTCTCGGTCCACCGGTGTCTGTGGGATTCGCTTGATTTGTCCTTGAGATTTCAATGACCCGCGGCCACGATCCCGCCCGGCGCAGCGCCCCCGAGAGGCTCTGAATGGCGATCTACCTGTTCGCAGGCCACAGCCTCGACCCCGAGCGCCGCGAACTTCGACGCGGGGATCAGGTCGTGACGCTGGAACCGCAGGTGTTTGACCTGCTGCACCTGCTGATTCGCCATCGCGATCGGGTCGTCGGCAAGGACCAGCTGTTCGCCGAGATCTGGACCGAGCGCATCGTGTCGGAGTCGACGCTGAGCAGCAGGATCTCGGCCGCGCGCCGGGCCATCGGCGACACCGGTGAGCAGCAGCGCCTGATCCGGACGTTCTCCCGCAAAGGGTTCCGCTTCGTCGCCGACGTAACCGAGGCGAACCACGCCGCGGATGCGGAGCGGGAGCCAGCCGAGCCGCCGACGGCAGCGATCGCCCCGGTGTCGCCTGCGCTCCCCGGTCGGGCAGATCGACGCCAGCTGACGATCCTCAGCTGCCGCTTCGTCGCCGCGCCGCCGAGCACGATGCCACCGGATCCCGAGGACCTTCGCGAGGCGATGGCGTCGAACTGGCATGGCGCCTCGCGCGTCGTCGAGCAGCACGAAGGCTTGGTCGTCACTCGCACGGCGGACGGCCTGCTCGCCTACTTCGGGTACCCGCGCCTCAAGGAGGATGACGCCGAGCGCGCTGTGCGGGCGGGCCTGGCGATCGTTTCGGCAAGCCGCGAGCGGCATGGCGGCAACACGCGAGCCCACGTAGCGATCGGCATCGCAACCGGCCTGGTGGTGATCGGTGATCCGCTCGGCAGCGACGTGGAAGCCACCACGACCGCGGTGGGCGATGCGCCGTTCACCGCCGCCCGCATGGTCGGCCTGTGCGGCCCGGACTCGGTGGTGATCTCGGCGGCCACCCGCGAACTGATCGGCGAACTGTTCGAGTATCAGGCGGCGAGCCCGGATGACGGCAGCGACCCTGCATGTCGCGTCCTGCGCGAGAGGCCGACCGTCAGCCGCTTCGAGGCCCTGCGCCGGGGACGCAAGGAGCTCATCGGGCGCGAAGATGACCTCGATCTGTTGCGTCGCCGCTGGGCGCAAGCCAAGGGTGAGGGCGGGCGAATCGTCCTGGTGGCCGGCGAGGCGGGAATCGGCAAGTCGCACCTGATTGCAGCCTTCCGGGACACGCTGCAGGACGAGCCGCACGGTTGCATGCGCTACTCCTGTTCGCCGCACCGCACGCAGACGGCGCTCTATCCGATCGGCGTGGCGCTCGAGGGCATGGCCGGAATGGACCGTGCGGACGACGCCCACGCCCGGCTGAACAAGCTGCGCGAGCTGATTTCGCCGTTCTCGACCTCGACCCACGATCTCGCCTTGCTCGCGAACCTGCTGTCGATCCCGGTGCCGGACGACGACCCGCTGGTGTCGCTGGGTTCGCAGCGCCGCAAGGAGCTGCTGCTGGGGCTCCTCGTCGCACAGATCGAGCGGCTGGCGGCGCAGCGGCCGCTGCTGATCGTGCTCGAGGACGCGCACTGGGTCGACCCGACGACCGCCGAGCTGATCGATGGCCTCGCCGACTGCTTCGCCTCGTGGCCGGTGCTGCTGATCGTCACCTATCGCCCCGAGTTCGATGCGCCGTGGGTCGGCCAGCCGCACGCGACGACGCTCGTCCTCAACCGCTTGCCACCGAAGGCCAACGCCGCGTTGGTCCGGCAGACCGCCGGCGGCAAGGATCTCCCGGGCCCGCTGTTGCAGCGGATCGTGGCGCAGACCGACGGCGTCCCGCTGTTCATCGAGGAAGTGACGAAGTCCGTCCTCGAGAGCGGCTCGTTGCGCGAGCAGGGCAGCGCCTATGTGCTGGCCGATGCGCTGCCCGAGCTGGCGATCCCTTCGTCGCTGCGCGCGTCGCTGCAGGCAAGGCTCGACCGGATGGCCGATGCCCGCGCGATGGTGCAGGTCTGCGCCGCGCTCGGCCGCGAGTTCAGCTATGCGCTGTTGCGGGCGGTGATCAAGATGACCGACGCCGAGCTGGCGCCGCTGCTGCGGCGGTTCGTGGCGTCCGGTCTGGTGCACCAGCGCGGGACGATCCCGGATGCGGTGTTCGTCTTCAAGCATGCGTTGATCCAGGACGCAGCCCACGACACCCTGCTCAGGAGCCAGCGCATCGAGGTCCATCGCGAGATCGTCGAGGCTTTCGGGCGGTCGTTCGCGGACGAACAGGCACGGCATCCGGAACTGCTCGCATACCACTGCGCCGAGGCTGGGCTGTGGGAACAGGGGATCGATTTCCTGATCCGTGCGGCGCGCATGGCCTGCGATCGATCCGCCGGGGTAGAAGCGCAGGCCCTGGTCGACCGCGCCGCGCGGCTGCTCGGGCATGTGGCCTCGGGATTCTCGCGGCGCCAGCTCGAAGGGCGCCTCGAGGTGGCCCGTGGCCACGCGCTGGTGATGACCCGGGGATTCGCCGCGCCGGAAGTGTTGGCTGCGCTGTCCAGGGCGCGCGCGGTGCTCGACGAGTCGATTCACCCGACCGAGTCGCTGGGCGCGCTGTGCGGCATCTTCAACTACCACATGATCCGCTCCGAGTCGCCCGATTGCCTGGCGTTGACCGAGCCGATCTTTCGCCGGCGCCTGGACCGGCCGACGGCAGCGGTCGTTCACTACATGGCCGGCACCGCGCACTTGCACCTGGGCGATCTCGGGGCGTCGATCGAGCACCTGGAAGCCGCACTGGCTCGCTACGACGAGCAGTTGTGTCGCACCGTGGCGTTCGTCGCCGGCTATCACCTGCGATCGTTCATTTTGATCTGGCTGGGGCTTGCCTATCTCTATGTCGGCCGGCTGGACCGCGCGGAAGAGACGATCACCCGAGCAGTGGCCGATGCCCGCGGCCGATCGCATCCCTTCACCCTGGTATCCGCGCTGCTGGCGCTCGCGCGGTTCCGGCAGCATCTGCTCGATCTGCCGGGTGCCGTGGCCGCAACCGACGAGGGTGCGGCCATCGCAGCCGAGCAGCGCAGCCCCTATCACCTGTCGCGTGCCGGCATTCTGCAGGCGCTGAACGCGTGCGACGGCGGTCGTCTCGAAGTGGGGATCGCGCGAATGGAGCAGGCGCTCGCCGCGCACCGCGCGACCGGTGCCAACTTTCAGAGCTCGTACAACCTGTCGCGGCTGGCGCAGGCGCACGCGCGGCTCGGGCACTTCGACCGCGCGCTCGAGCTTGCCGAGGCGGGGATCGACGAAGTGGATCGCAGCGGCGAGCGCTGGTGGGAGGCCGAGGCCCACCGCATCAAGGGCGAAATACTGTGCGCGCGCAACGGACCGGGTCACCCGGAAGTCGACGCGTGCTTCCGGGCGGCGCTGGACACGGCTCGGCGGCAGCAGGCACCGCTGTGGGAGCTTCTGGCCGCGCACAGCCTGGCGCGTTCGTGGTCGGCCGTCGGCCGCCACGCCGCCGCATGCGACCTGCTGGAGCCCGCGTGCGCGGCACTGGAGGCTGGGCAGGCGCCTCCGCTGCTGGAGATGGCCCGGCAGACGTTGCAACAGGTGCGGCTGCGGGCGCAGTCGGGCGAGGGCGTCCCGCCCGGGCAGAGCGGCTGATCCCTATTCCTTGACCGAACCCGTCAGACCCGACACGTAGTACTCGACGAAGAACGAGTAGACGAACGCCACCGGCAGCGAGCCGAGCAGGGCACCGGCCATCAACGAGCCCCAGTGGTAAACGTCGCCCTCGACCAGCTCGGTCACCACGCCCACCGGCACCGTCTTGACCTCCGACGACGACACGAAGGTCAGCGCGTAGATGAACTCGTTCCACGACAGTGTGAAGGCGAAGATGCCCGCCGAGATCAGCCCCGGCACCGCCAGCGGCAGGATGATCTTGACCAGGATCTGCCAGCGCGTGGCGCCGTCGATCAGCGCACACTCCTCGAGCTCGTACGGGATCGAGCGGAAGTAGCCCATCAGCAGCCAGGTGCTGAACGGGATCAGGAACGTCGGGTAGGTGAGGATCAGCGCCCAGCGGGTGTCGAACAGGCCGAGCTTGAAGACGATCGTCGCCAGCGGGATGAACAGGATCGACGGCGGCACCAGGTACGCCAGGAAGATCGACAAGCCCACCTGCTTGGCGCCCGAGAAGCGCAACCGCTCGATCGCGTAGGCCGCCAGCACCGCCGCGGCCAGCGACGCGAAGGTGGACACCACCGACACGATCACCGTGTTCCACAGCCACGCCGGGTACGAGGTCTCGAACAGCAGCTTGTGGAAGTGCGCCAGCGTCGGCTTGATCACCCAGAACGGATTGCCCTCGCGCGACAGCAGCTCCGCGTCCGGCTTGAACGACGTGATCGCCATCCAGTAGAACGGGAACAGCAGCACGAACACGAAGATCGCCAACGGCAGGTAGACGGTGACGACCTTGCGCGGCGTGGACTGCAGGTAGTCCATGCCGACGATGTCTTCGGTGGCGCTCGTGCCCATCAGTCGCGACCGCCTTGCTGCCAGGCGCGGCGCTGCAGCCCGAAGTAGCTGAACAGGATCGCCGCCAGCAGAAACGGCACCATTGCGATCGAGATCGCCGCGCCCTCGCCCAGCGCGCCGCCCGGGATCGCGCGCTGGAACGACAGCGTCGCCATCAGGTGGGTGGCGTTCAGCGGGCCGCCGCGCGTGATCACGTAGATCAGCTGGAAGTCGGTGAACGTGAACAGCACCGAGAACGTCATCACCACCACGATGATCGGCGTCAGCAGCGGCAGCGTGACGTGGCGGAACTGCTGCCACGGCGTCGCGCCGTCGATCGCCGAGGCCTCGTAGTACGACGGCGAGATCGTCTGCAGCCCGGCCAGCAGCGTGATCGCGACGAACGGCACGCCGCGCCAGACGTTGGCCGCGATGACCGAGAAGCGGGCGTTCCACGGGTCGCCGAGGAAGTCGATGTACTGGTCGATCAGCCCGAGCCTGTGCAGCACCCAGCTGATCACCGAGAACTGCGCGTCGTAGATCCACCAGAACGCGATCGCCGACAGCGCGGTGGGCACGATGTAAGGCAGCAGGATCACCGCGCGGAAGAAGGTCTTGATGCGGATGTTGCGGTTGAGCAGGATCGCCAGGTACAGCCCGAGCACGAACTTCGCGATGCTGGCCACCAGCGTGTAGAAGATCGTGTTGAACAGCGCCAGCCGCGTGACGCTGTCGCCCCAGAGGAACGCGTAGTTCTCGAGGCCGACCCATTCGCCGCCGCGGCCGACCTTGGCATCGGTGAAGCCGAGCCAGGTGCCCAGGCCAAGCGGGTAGGTGAGGAACAACAGCAGCAGCACCCCGGCCGGCAGCATGAACAGCAGCCCGAGCGCGTTGCGGTTGTCTTGCAGCTTCTGCAGCATGGTCTCGGTCTACCGAGTGGCGCGTTGAGCCGATCGGCACAGCCGATACGGCTCGAACGCGACGAGATATTGCCGACGCCGTACCGTCGGCAACATCAGACCTTGTAGTACCTTTCCGCGCGCTTCTGCGCCCGCTCGGCCGCTTCCTGCGGCGACTTCGAGCCGCTGGCGGCCTCGGCCACCATGTTCACGACGATGAAGTCGGCTGCCGCGCCTGCCGACGCATAGCCCATCTTTCCGGCGTAGCCGATCGGCCGCATGATCTTCATCGCGTCGCGGTACGGCGTGTGCTTGGGGTCGACCGTCCAGATCGGGTTCTTCTCGTAGGCCACCAGCGGTTGCGTCACGTAGCCGATCGCGGCCTGCATCCACTGACCGTACTGCTCCTCTTCCATCATGAAGCGGAGGAACTCCTTGGCCGCCTTCGGGTACTTGCTGTGCTTGAAGATCATCTGGTTGAAGAAGAGGTTCAGCTCGGTGGGCACGCCGGCCGGGCCGATCGGCATGTTGGCGTGGTTGATGTCGGCGGCCATCTCCTGCAGCTTCGGGTCCTTCGAGGTCTTCGCCGCGTAGTAGATCGAGATGCCGTTCGGCGTGATGCTGACCTGGCCATCGAGGAAGGCCTTGTTGTTATTGGGGTCGAGCCACGACAGCGTGCCCGGCACGAAGGTCGCGTACAGCTCCTTGGCGTACTCGAGCGCCTTCAGCGTCTCCGGGCTGTTGATCACCACCTTGTTGTCCTTGTCGACGAGCTTGCCGCCGAACGCCCACATCAGCCAGTGCGTCCACGAGTTGCCGTCGCCGGTGGCGTTGCCCAGCGCCATGCCGCCAGGCGTGCCCTTCTCCTTCATCGCCTTCATCAGTTTGAGGAAGCCGTCGGTGTCGCGCGGCACCTTGTCGAAGCCGGCGGCCTTGATGTGGCTCTCGCGGTAGACCAGACAGTTGCCCGCGCAGCCGAGCGGGATGCCGATCCAGTTCTTGCCGTTGGGCCGCAGGTAGGCCTCGCACACCGGGTACCAGCCGCCGTACTTGCGGCCGAGGTAGGTGGCCAGGTCCGTCACGTCGACCAGCTTCTCGGGGTACAGATTGGCGTCGTCGTGCGTCGACAGGATGATGTCGGGGCCGGCGCCGGTGTTGGCGGCCACCGCGGCCTTCGGGCGCACGTCTTCCCAGCCTTCGTTGTCGACTCGCACCTCGATGCCGGTCTTGGCGGTGAAGGCGGCCACGTTCTTCATGTACTGGTCGATGTCGCCCTGGACGAAGCGGCTCCAGCGCAGAACGCGCAGCTTGGCCCCTTTCTCCGGCTGGTTCGACCAGGTCTGCGCGTGCACCGCAGGCGCCCAGACGGCGCTGGCCCCGAGGGCCGTGCCGGCGGCCACGCTGGCCGTGCCTTGGAGGAACTTGCGGCGATCGGATGTGGTCATCGATGTCTCCTTCGGTGTCGTGCGGGTGAAAACAGGGGGTGCGGCCGGCCGATGGTCAGCTGCGCAGTGCGCGGCCGCTGTCGGCATCGAACAGGTGCGCGCGCGCGAGGTCGGGTTGCAGATGGATCGTGCTGCCGGGGCTGAACTGATGGCGTTCGCGAAACACCACCGACAGTTCGGCGCCTTGGTGGCGGCACGACACGAACGTGTCGGCGCCGGTGGGTTCGATCACCGCCACCTGGGCCGTGATGCCGCTGCCGTTGGCCAGCGCCAGGTGCTCGGGCCGCGTGCCGAACACCACCCGCTGGCCGTCGGCGCCGGCGGCGTCGCGCGGCGCCGGAACCCGGGAGCCGTCGGCCAGCTCCACCTCGGCGGTGGCGCCGTTGCGGCGCAGCGTACCGGGCAGGAAGTTCATCGCCGGCGAGCCGATGAAGCCGGCGACGAACAGGTTGGCCGGGCGGTCGTACAGCTGCAGCGGACTGCCGGTCTGCTCGACGTAGCCGTCGCGCATCACGACGATCTGGTCGCCCATCGTCATCGCCTCGATCTGGTCGTGCGTGACGTAGATCGACGTCGTCTTCAGGCGCTGGTGCAGCTCCTTGATCTCGGTGCGCATCGCCACCCGCAGCTTGGCATCGAGGTTCGACAGCGGCTCGTCGAACAGGAACACCTGCGGGTCGCGCACGATCGCGCGGCCCATCGCCACGCGCTGGCGCTGGCCGCCGGAGAGCTGGCGTGGGTAGCGCCCGAGCAGCGCGCTCAGGCCGAGGATCTCGGCGGCACGCCCGACCTTGTCGTCGATCGCGGTCTTGCTCTGCTTGGCCAGCGCGAGCGAGAACGCCATGTTGTCGCGCACGGTCATGTGTGGATACAGCGCGTAGTTCTGGAACACCATCGCGATGTCGCGCTCCTTCGGCGGCATCTGGTTGACCACCTTGCCGCCGATGCGGATCTCGCCGCTCGTGATGTGCTCCAGCCCCGCGATCATGCGCAGCAGCGTGCTCTTGCCGCAGCCCGAAGGACCCACCAGCACCGTGAACGAGCCGTCGGCGATGGCGATGTCCACGCCGTGCAGCACCTCGACGTCGCCGAAGCGCTTCTTGACCAATTGGATGTCGACGCTCGCCACTGACGTGCGGATCCTTGCCGATGCGCCGGGTGCACGGCGCGACGGTGCGCACCCTACGCGCGCGGGCGCGCGGTGTCACCGAGGGGATACCCGTTTCGTTCGGGTGCGGCGCGTCTGCTAGCCTGCCGCCGCCAGCCTGTCAGGTCGCGCCAGCCGTGTGGCGACGAGACCGGCGCTTGCGCAGCCGGGTGCGTCTGGCGCCGCTGCGCGCCGCGCGGCATCATGCGATGGGCGAAGGGGCTCGGGGCCGACGGCGGACCCGCGGCGCCGCAAGGAGACCAATGTGAAGATCCTGATCACCGGGGGCACCGGATTCATCGGCTCGCGCCTGGCGCGCGAGCTGCTCGAGCGCGGCGCGCTCGACAGCCGGCGCATCGAGCGGCTGGTGCTGGCCGACCAGTTCCCGGCGCCCGAGGCCGCCGCCGACATCGTGCGCGACGCGCGCGTCGAGGTGCGGGTGGGCAAGCTGCTCGAGCAATGCGAGGCGTTCAAGGCCGACCGTTTCGATGGCGTGTTCCACCTGGCGTCGGCGGTGTCCGGCGAGTGCGAGGCCGACTTCGAGCTCGGCCTGCGCTCCAACCTCGACAGCACGAGGGCGCTGCTGGACGCGCTGCGTGCCGCAGGAAACATGCCGCGGTTGGTGTTCTCCAGCTCGGTGGCGGTGTTCGGCCCCGACGCCAGCAACCCGATGCCGCCGCTGGTGCGCGACGACACGCTGCCGACGCCGCAGACCAGCTACGGCACGCAGAAGCTGATCTGCGAACACCTGGTGTCCGACTACACGCGCAAGGGTTTCATCGACGGTCGTTCGGCGCGCCTGATGACGGTGACCGTGCGCCCGGGCAAGCCCAACAAGGCGGCGTCGTCGTTCTTCAGCGGCATCATCCGCGAGCCGTTGGCGGGCCTGGAGGCGGTCCTGCCGGTGGACCCGTCGGTCTCGCACCCGGTGTCGTCGCCGGCGCGCACCGTCGCGGGGCTGATCGCGGTGTTCGAAGCCACCCAGGAGCAGATGGGCGGCCGCGCCGGGTTGAACCTGCCGGCGCTGAACGTCAAGGTCAGCGACATGCTCGACGCGCTCGAGGCGGTGGCGGGCAAGGCCGCGCGCGCGCTGGTCAAGCACCAACCCGACCCGACGATCGAGCGCATCGTCTCCGGCTGGTCCAAGGGCGCGGTCGCCACGCGTGCCGAGCGCCTGGGCCTGAAGCCCGAAGCGCAGTTCGCCGACATTATCCTGCAGTACATCGCCGACCACCCTCATGCGGTGACCGAGTCCGCGCACGCCGCCGCCGCGGCATACCGAAAGACGCGGTCGCACTGAGGTGCGTGCGCCCGGTGTGCGCGCGCTGCCGGCGGTGTGCCCGCTGACTGCCGCGCGGAGTCCGGCTCGCTAGGCACGCGCGGCGACCGCCGCGGTTTGCGGCCACAGCGCGAGCAGCCAGCTGCCGAGCCGTGCCCTCGACGCCGGCGGCGACGCGGCGCTCTTGACGTCGAGCGTGGCGCACGCCCCGAGCGGCATCACCACCAACGGGCGATCCGACTCCACCGTGAAGCTCTCGCCGGGCTCAAGCACGATGTCGCGCGGGTCGTTGTCGATCGTGACCCACAACGTGCCCTGCACCGCGCGGACGCGGGCACCGCGGGCGTCCTTCAAGCGCAGAGCGCGGTGCGACGCCACAGCCAAGCGGGCGGAAGGGGTGTTGATCCACATGGCATGCTCCTGCAGAATGCGATCTCGCGTCCACTCGGGCGGCTTCCCTCGCGATGGGGCGCATCTTCGGCACGCGCCGCCCAATGCGCAAACGATGTTTTGGAACATCATCCATTCCGGATTCGCATGCCAAGAGCGATCGACCGCCTGCCCCCGCTGGACCTGCTGCTGGCCTTCGAGGCGGCTGCGCGCCACCTGTCGTTCACCCGCGCGGCCGACGAGCGCTTCGTCACCCAATCGGCCATCAGCCGGCAGATCCGCGCGCTGGAAGACGACCTCGGCGTCGCGCTGTTCGCGCGCGGGCACCGCGCCCTCACGCTGACGCCGCCGGGGCAGAAGCTGCTGCTGGCGTGTCAGGGCGTGCTGGCGCAACTGCGGCGCACGGTCTCGTCGATCCGCGCGCCCAACGCGCGCGAGGTGCTGGCGCTGTCGACGACGCCGAGCTTCGCGTCGTACTGGCTGATCCCGCGTCTGCAGTCGTTCACGCACGCCAACCCCGGCATCGACGTGCGGCTCGATGCCAGCTACGAGGTGCGCGATCTGCAAGGCGAGGGCTTCGACATCGCGGTGCGCTACCAGAAGGCCAACGCCACCGATGGGCAGCGGCTGTTCAGCGAGACGATGCTGCCGGTGTGCGCTCCGGCGCTGCGGCGCACGAAGGACGCGCCGCTGAAGACGCCCGCCGATCTGCGACACCACACGCTGCTGGAGGTCGAGAACATGTCCGGCAGCGGCGCGCCGGTGGAGTGGAATTCGTGGCTGCAGGCCAACGGCCTGCCCGATCTCGAGCCACGCTCGTGGTTGACGTTCTCGTCGTACAACGAGGCGGTCGCGGCGGCGCTGGCCGGGCAAGGCGTGGCGCTGGGCCGTCGGCCGCTGCTCGATGGGCTGCTGCGCCAGCGGCAGCTGGTGGCGCCGTTCGGCGATGCCCGTGCGACCGCGCGCGCGTACTTCGTGGTGACCGATCCCGCGTCGCGGGCGCGGCCTGCGGTGCATGCGCTCGAGCAGTGGTTGCACGCCGAGGCGGCGCGACCGGCCTGACGGCCACGCGGACGGGCTGCGCGCGCGCCGCGGCGCTCAGAGCCCCAGCCGCCGGCAGATCTCCAGCGACAGCGCCGACTGGTTCAGCGTATAGAAGTGGATGCCCGGCGCACCGCCGTCGATCAGGCGTCGGCACACGCCGGTGACCACGTCGAGGCCGAAGGCGCGGATCGACTCGGCGTCGTCCATGAAGCCTTCCATCTTCAGCGCCACCCAGCGCGGGATCTCGATGCCATCGCGCGCGGCGAACATCGCGATGCGCGAGTAGTTCAGGATCGGCATCACGCCGGGCACGATCGGCACCGTGACGCCCGCCTTGCGCGCCTCGTCGACGAAGTGGAAGTACGCGTCGGCGTTGTAGAAGAACTGCGTGATCGCCGAATTGGCGCCGGCCTTGACCTTGTCGGCGAAGAACTGCAGGTCGCGCTTCGCGTAGCGCTGCTGCGGGTGTACCTCGGGGTAGCACGCGACCTCGATGTGCCAGTCGCCGCCCTGCACCTCGCGGATGAAGCGGATCAGCTCGGCCGCGTAGCGGAACTCGCCGGCCGTTGCGGTGCCGCTGGGCAGGTCGCCGCGCAGCGCCACCAGACGGCGGATGTTCTGCGCGCGGTAGGTGTCGAGGATCTGCGCGATGCCGGCACGCGTGGAGCCCACGCACGACAGGTGCGGCGCGGCCTCGAAGCCGAGCGCGGCGATCGCGCGCACGGCGGCCAGGGTCTTGTCGCGCGTCGAGCCGCCGGCACCGTAGGTGACGCTGAAGAACTCGGGCTGCAGGCGGCCGAGCTCGGCCACCACGGTCTTGAGCTTGTCGTCGCCCACCGGGGTGTTGGGCGGGAAGAACTCGAAGCTGATCGGCACGGCCTTGCTCATCGGACGCTCACCGCGCGTTGCCGGCCGGCGCGCCGCGCACATAGGGGCCGAGCGCGGCGACGATGAAGCGGTTGGCGCTCGCGTGCAGCCCGATGCGCTCACTGCGCCGGACCACGGCGCCGGCCAGCCACGGCAACTCGAGCGGCCGGCCGGCATCGAGGTCGTTGGCCATCGACGCCTTGGCCTGCGCCGGCAGGCCGTCGACCACCGTCATCTGTCTGGCGACGAAGTCGTCGGCCAGCGCCACGCCTTCGGCGCGCGCCAGCGCGGCGGTCTCGTCCATCACCTGCTGCAGCAGGCGGCGCAGCTCGGGGTCGCTGCGCACCACGCCGATGGGCAGGCGCGTCAGCGCGGTCAGGCTCGACATGCCGACCAGGAACACGAACTTTTCCCACATCACGCGCCGCATGTCGTCGACCAGCTCGACCTGCACCTTGGCGCGCCCGCAGGCCGCCGCGAAGGCCTCGAGCGCGCCTCGCTGCGCCGGCTGCAGCGGCCCGAAGCGCAGCGATGCGAAACCACCTGCATGCTCGATCACGCCGGGCTCGGCGATCTTGGCCGGGATGTAGGCCGCGCCGAGCGCGACCGCGGCAGGCCCGAGCGCGCCCACCAGCACGTCGACGATCTCGACACCGTTCTGCAGCGGCAGCACCACGGCGCCGGGCTTCAGCAGCGGCTGCAGCCGCGCCGCGGCGCTTTCCGCGTCGGGCATCTTGACCGCGAACACCACCAGGTCGGCCGGTGGCAGGGCCGCCGGATCGTCGCTGATCGACGGCGCGGCGACCTGCACGTCGCCGAGCGGGCTCCTCACGCGCAGGCCCTGCTCGCGCATCGCCTGTGCGTGGCGGCCGCGCGCGACGAACGAGACGTTCTCGCCGGCGGCCAGCAGCCGCGCGCCGAAGTAGCCGCCGATCCCGCCGGCGCCGTAGAAGACGATGTGCATCCGAAACCTCCGATGTCGTGACCTGTGGGGACCCTGGGGTCGCATCGACCGATGCGCGTGCCGGGATGGTTCCGGTCAGTCACGCCGGGCGGGCGCCGCCTTACATCGTCGGCGCCCGCGCGCGGTCAGTAGCGATATGTGTCGGCCTTGTACGGCCCCTGCTTCGGCACGCCGATGTAGGCGGCCTGCTCGTCGGTGAGCTCGGTCAGCATGGCGCCGAGCTTGGAGAGCTGCAGCCGTGCCACCTTCTCGTCGAGGTGCTTGGGCAGCACGTAGACCTTGCCCTGCTCGTAGTAGTCGCTGTGCGTGAAGAGCTCGATCTGCGCGATCGTCTGGTTGGCAAACGAGCTCGACATCACGTAGCTCGGGTGGCCGGTGGCGCAGCCCAGGTTCACCAGCCGGCCCTTGGCCAGCAGGATGATGCGCTTGCCGTCGGGGAATATCACGTGGTCGACCTGCGGCTTGATCTCTTCCCAGCGGCACTTCTCGAGCCCGGCGACGTCGATCTCGTTGTCGAAGTGGCCGATGTTGCAGACGATCGCCTGATCCTTCATCTTGGCCATGTGCTCGACCGTAATCACATCACAGCTACCGGTGGCGGTCACGTAGATGTCCCCCTAGGGCAGCGCGTCTTCCACGGTCGCGACTTTGTAGCCAGCCATGAGCGCCTGCAGGGCACAGATCGGATCGATCTCGGAGACCCACACCTGGGCACGCTGCCCTCTAAGGGACTCGGCCGAGCCTTTTCCGACATCGCCGTAGCCGCAAACCATGGCG
>DATIFD010000434.1:0-4190 GCA_035455385.1 Burkholderiaceae bacterium | reverse complement strand
AGCTTGCTGGTGCCGAGCTCGCACCAGCCAGTGCGCGCAATGCTATCGCCGTTCAGGCCTTGATGAATTCCGCCCGCCCGCCGAGCCAGCGCTCGACGTGCGCACGGGCCGCCGCCGGGTGCCGGGCGAGCAGCGCGGGCGCGACCTCGCGGGCACGCGCGAGCAGCGGCGCATCGTCCTGGAGGTCGGCGAAGCGCAGCAGCTGGTCGCCGGACTGGCGCGCGCCCATGAACTCGCCCGGCCCGCGGATCTCGAGGTCGCGGCGCGCGATCTCGAAGCCGTCGTGCGTGTCGACGATCGCGCGCAGCCGCTCCTTGGCCGTGGGCGACAGCGGCGCGCTGTACAGCAGCACGCAGACGCTCGCCTGCGCGCCGCGGCCGATGCGCCCGCGCAGCTGGTGCAGCTGCGCCAGGCCGAAGCGCTCGGCGTGCTCGATCACCATCAGGCTGGCGTTGGGCACGTCGACGCCGACTTCGATGACCGTGGTCGACACCAGCACCTGCATCTGGCCGCCGGTGAACAGGCTCATGACCGCGGCCTTCTCGCGCGCCGGCATCTTGCCGTGCAGCAGGCCCACCATCCGTCCGGGCAGCGCCTCGCACAACAGGCGGTGCGTTTCGGTCGCGTTCTTGAGGTCGAGCGTCTGGCTCTCGTCGATCAGCGGGCACACCCAGTACACCTGGCGCCCGCGTGCCACCTCGTCGCGGATGCGTGCCACCACCTCGTCGCGCCGCGTGTCGGCGAACAGCTTCGTCGTCACCGGCTGCCGGCCCGGCGGCAGCTGGTCGATCGTGCTGACGTCGAGGTCGGCGAAGTAGCTCATCGCCAGCGTGCGCGGGATCGGCGTCGCGCTCATCATCAGAAAGTGCGGCTCCTGGTTCGTACCGGTCTGCTGGCCGAGCTTGCGGCGCAACTCGAGCCGCTGCTCGACGCCGAAGCGATGCTGCTCGTCGACGATGGCCAGCCCGAGCCTGGCGAAGTGCACGTCGCCCTGGATCACCGCGTGCGTGCCCACCACCAGTGGAGCCTCGCCGCTGGCGACGCGCGCCACCATCTCGTCGCGCGCGCGGCCCTTGCGGCTGCCGGTCAGCCAGGCCACGCCCACCGCGAACGGCGCCAGCCACTGCACGAGCTTGCGAAAGTGCTGCTCGGCCAGGATCTCGGTTGGCGCCATCAGCGCGCACTGCCAGCCGCTGTCGATGGCGATGGTGGCGGCCAGCGCGGCCACCACCGTCTTGCCCGAGCCGACGTCGCCTTGCAGCAGGCGGTGCATCGGTCGCGGCTGGGCGAGGTCGGCGGCGATCTCGCCGCTGACGCGCTGCTGCGCCGTCGTGAGCCGGAACGGCAGCGCCTGCAGCAGCCGATCGTGCAGAGCGCCGCGCACCGCGACCAGCGGTGGCGCGCGCAGCGACGCACGCTGGGCTCGTGCCTCGTGCTGCGACAGCTGTTGTGCCAGCAGTTCCTCGAACTTGAGGCGTTGCCAGGCCGGATCGCTGTGGTCGAGCAAGGCCGCGAGCGATGCGTCGGCGCTCGGATGGTGTACCCGCTGCAATGCGTCGCGCAGCGTCGGCAGGCCGGCTGGCACCACCTCGGCCGGCAGCACCTCGTGCAGCGGCGCGCGCTGCAGCGCCGACGCGATGGCTTTGCGCAGGTAGGCCTGCGGCAGTTGCGACACCGTGGGGTACACCGGCGTCAACACGCTGGCCAGCGGCGCGCCCGCCTCGACCGCCTTGAAGCTCGGGTGCACCATCTCGCGGCCGAAGAAGCCGCTGCGCACGTCGCCTCGCGCGCGCACGCGCACGCCTCGCGCCAGCGCCTTCTGGTGCGACGGGTAGAAATTCATGAAGCGCAGCACCATCGAGCCGCTGTCGTCGCGGATGCGCGCCACCAGTTGCCGCCTCGGCCGGTACGCGACCTGCGAGTCGACCACGACTCCTTCCACCTGCGCCGTGCCGCCGTCGTGCGCGTCGGCGATGCGCGTCAGGCGCGTCTCGTCTTCATAGCGCAGCGGCACGTGCAGCGCGAGGTCGAGGTCGCGCTTCAGACCCATGCGCTCGAGCGCGCGCGCGGGCCCGCTCGCCTTGGGTGCCACCCGCGACTGCGGTATCGTGCCTGCTTGAACCGTGGCCTCGGCCATGGAACCATTCTGCAACGCTGAGCACCCATCAAGGCCGATACCGCCTCGACGCGCCAGATGTCCGACACGCACTACACGCTCGCCGACTTCGACTTCCGGCTGCCCGAGGGTCTGATTGCGCAGCATCCGGCGCCGCAGCGCAGCGCGTCGCGTCTGCTCGATGGCACCGGCCGCTTGCCGGTCGACCGACGCTTCAGCGACTTGCCTGCGCTGCTGCGCCCCGGCGACCTGCTGGTGTTCAACGACACGCGCGTGATCAAGGCGCGCCTGTTCGGCGAGAAGCCCACCGGCGGGACGGTGGAGGCGCTGGTCGAGCGCGTGCTGCCGAACCACGAGGTCATCGCGCAGCTGCGCGTCAGCAAGGCACCCCGTCCCGGCACGGTGATCCGCTTCGCCGACGCGTTCGACGCCGAGGTGATGGGCCGCGCGGGCGCCGACGGCTCGATGTACCGCCTTCACTGGCCCGACGATCCGATCGTGCTGCTCGAGCGCCACGGCCACGTGCCGCTGCCGCCGTACATCCACCACGCCGACGGCGAAGCCGACGCCGAGCGCTACCAGAGCGTGTTCGCGCGGCGGGCCGGCGCGGTGGCGGCGCCGACGGCGTCGCTGCACTTCGACGCCGGCGTGCTCGACGCGCTCGCGCGCCGCGGCGTGCTCACCGCGTTCGTCACGCTGCACGTCGGCGCCGGCACGTTCCAGCCGGTGCGCAGCGACGACCTGGCCGGGCACCGCATGCACAGCGAGTGGTACGAGGTGCCGTCCGACACCGCGGCGGCGATCGCTGCGGCGCGCACGCGCGGTGCGTCGGTGATCGCCGCCGGTACCACGACGCTGCGCGCGCTGGAGTCGGCGGCGCTGGCGGCGCCGCAGGGCGACGTGCTCGCCGTCGGCGCGCGCGAGACCGACCTCTTCATCACGCCGGGCTTCCGCTTCCGCGTCGTCGACCGCCTGATCACCAATTTCCACCTGCCCAGGAGCACGCTGTTGATGCTGGTGTGTGCGTTCGCGGGCTACGAGCACACGATGGCGCTGTACCGCCACGCCGTGGAGGCGCGCTACCGCTTCTTCAGCTACGGCGACGCGATGCTGCTCGCCCGCGCCTGAGCGGGCGATCGCCGTGCTCGAATTCCGGCTGCTGAGCACCGACGGGCTGGCGCGCCGTGCGCGGCTGCGCCTGCGCCACGGCACGATCGACACGCCGCAGTTCATGCCGGTGGGCACCTACGGCAGCGTCAAGGGCGTGCTGCCGGCCGCGTTGCAGCAGATGGGCGCTCAGATCATCCTCGGCAACACGTTTCACCTCTGGCTGCGGCCCGGGCTGGACGTGATCCGCACCTTTGGCGGCCTGCACCGCTTCGAGGGCTGGCCGCTTCCGATCCTCACCGACTCCGGCGGCTTCCAGGTCTGGTCGCTCGGTGCCATGCGCACCATCACCGAGGAAGGCGTGCGTTTCGCATCGCCGGTCAACGGCGACCGGTTGTTCCTGACGCCCGAAGTCAGCATGCAGATCCAGACCGTGCTCGACAGCGACATCGTGATGCAGTTCGACGAGTGCACGCCGTACGAGACGAACGGCCGCGCCACCAGCGAGGACGAAGCCCGCGCGTCGATGGCGCTGTCGCTGCGCTGGGCGCGGCGCTGCATGGCCGAATTCGAGCGCCTGCAAAACCCGAACGCGCTGTTCGGCATCGTGCAAGGCGGCATGTACGAGCGCCTGCGCGAGGAGTCGCTGGCGCAGCTGATCGAGATGGACCTGCCCGGCTACGCGATCGGCGGCGTCAGCGTCGGCGAACCGAAGGACGACATGCGCCGCATCGTCGCGCACACGCCGCAGCGGTTGCCGGCGGGCAAGCCGCGCTACCTGATGGGTGTCGGCACGCCGGAGGACCTGGCGGACGGGGTGGCGTGCGGCGTCGACCTGTTCGACTGCGTCCTGCCGACGCGCATGGTCGAAGACTTTCGGCGTCGGCTCCACCTGCGTCTGGCGCTGAAATGCCTGGCGGGCCTCGTCCATCCGCTTTTTGGCCTGCAATTCTTTCAGTTGCAGGCC
>DATIFD010000433.1:0-2374 GCA_035455385.1 Burkholderiaceae bacterium | reverse complement strand
CCCGCGGTGGCGCCGCAAAGGCGCCCGGACGCGGCCGGCTTGTCGCTTTGGGGCATGATAGTCCGATGGCCCGAACCGAGTGTTCCGTGTTGTGCGCGGTGTCGTGCCGGCGCCGCAGGCGGGCATGAGCGTCTTTCTGCTGAAGCGCTTCGCCACCTTCGTCGCCACGCTGGCGGTGGCCTCGGTGCTGGTGTTCGGCGTGCTCGACGTGCTGCCCGGCAACGTGGCCCAGGTGATCCTGGGCGACACCGCGACACCGGAGTCGATCGCGGCGCTGGAGGCCAAGCTCGGGCTCGACCGGCCGGTGCTGGTGCGCTATGGCGACTGGATCGGCGGCCTGCTGCAGGGCCGCACCGCAATGAGCTACTCGTACGACACGCCTACTGCAGCGTTGATCGGCGAGCGGCTGCAGGTGACGCTGCCGCTGGCGGTGATGGCAATGGCGTTCACGGTGCTGATCGGCATCAGCGCGGGCATCTACGCTGCGGCGCGCCAGAACAAGGCGGGCGACGTCGGCGTGATGGCGTTGAGCCAGCTCGGCATCGCGGTGCCGAGCTTCTGGTTCGCGATCCTGCTGATCCTGCTGTTCGCTGTGAAGCTGCAGTGGGTCAACGCCGGCGGCTTCCCCGGCTGGAGCGAGGACGACGGCGGTGGCTTCTGGGCGGGCCTCAGCGCGTTGCTGCTGCCGGCAATCGCGCTGGCGGTCGTGCAGGCCGCCGTGCTGTCGCGCTGGACGCGCTCGGCCGTGCTCGAGACGCTGCGCGAAGACTACGTGCGCACCGCGCGCGCCAAGGGTCTGAGCCGCCGCGCGGTGCTGTGGAAGCACGTGCTGCGCAACGCGATGATCCCGGTGCTCACGATCCTCGGTCTGCAGTTCGCGTTCCTGATCAGCAGCACCGTGGTGGTGGAGAACGTATTCGTGCTGCCCGGCATCGGCCGTCTGGTGTTCCAGGCCATCGCCAACCGAGACCTGGTGGTCGTGCGCGACGTGGTGCTGCTGCTGGTGGCGATGGTGGTGGTGGTGAACTTCGTGGTCGACGTGCTGTACGCGGTGGTCGACCCGCGGCTGAAGCCGAGCGACGCATGATCGCCGCACGGCCGTTCCGAAGGCGGTCATTCCCCCTCGGGGGGACGGCGCGCAGCGCCCAGGGGGCGACATGATCGCCGTCCTGCCCGCGCCGGTTTCCGGCGGCTTCATCGCGCGTGCCCTGCGCCATCCGAGCTTTGCGATCGGTGCCGCGCTGACGCTGTTGCTGGTCGCCGCGGCGGCGGTGTCGCTGGTGTGGTCGCCGTATCCCCCCGCCGAGATCGACATACCCAACAAGCTGCAGGGGGCCAGCGCCGCGCACTGGTTCGGCACCGACGGCCTCGGGCGCGACATCGCGTCGCAGCTGCTGGTGGGCGCGCGTGCGTCGATCCTGGTGGGCGTGTTCGCAGTGCTGATCGGCTTCTCGATCGGTGCGTCGCTCGGCCTGCTGGCTTCGGCGCGCGGCGGCTGGGTCGAGGAGGCGGTGATGCGGCTGTCGGACTTCACGTTCGCGTTTCCGGCGCTGTTGTCGGCGATCCTGCTCGGGGCCATCTACGGGCCCGGGCTCGTGACGGGCATCGTCGCGATCGGCATCTTCAACATTCCGGTGTTCGCGCGCGTCACGCGCGGCGCCGCCAATGCGATCTGGGCGCGCGAGTACGTGCTCGCGGCGCGCGCCGCCGGCAAGCACCGCTGGCGCATCACCTGGGACCACGTGGTGCCCAACATCGCCAGCGTGCTGATCGTGCAGGCGACCAATCAGTTCGCCACTGCCATCATCGCCGAGGCGGCGCTGAGCTACCTGGGGCTGGGCACGCAGCCGCCGATGCCGAGCTGGGGCCGCATGCTCAACGAGGCGCAGACGCAGATGTTCCAGGCGCCGATGCTCGCGGTGTACCCCGGTTTGGCCATCGTGCTGGCGGTGCTGGGCCTCAACCTGATGGGCGACGGCCTGCGCGATCTGCTCGACCCGAAACTCGCGCGCAAGAGATGACCCACCCCCGAAGCGGTGTAGCGGCCGCTTGACCGCTCGCCTCGTGGTCAGGCTGTCGAATACGGATGGAGTGCTGACATGAAGACCCTGAAGATCGATTTCGTCTCCGACGTGGCGTGCCCCTGGTGCGCCGTCGGCCTGAACTCGCTGGAGCGCGCGCTCGAACGCGTGCGGGCGCACCAGATCGACGCCGAGCTGCACTTCCAGCCGTTCGAGCTGAATCCGAAGCTGCCGCCCGAGGGGGCCGACACCGTGCAGTATCTGTCGGCCAAGTACGGCATCGGGCCGGAGCAGATCGCCCACAACCAGGTGGCGATCCGCGCCCGCGGCGCCGAGGTCGGGTTCGCCTTCGG
>DATIFD010000432.1:0-8258 GCA_035455385.1 Burkholderiaceae bacterium | reverse complement strand
TCACTTCCGACTTCGCCGAAACCATCGTCAGCAGCGCGCTGTTCATCGCGGTGGGCACCGGATCCGCGACCGCGCTGACCTTGCTCGGCTCGTCGGCCAGCACGCTCACCGGCGCAAAGCGCAGCGGCACCGCCGGCAGCGACGACAGCTGCGCAGCCAGCCCTTCCACCGGCGCGAGCGGCGGCTGCGCGTCGGTCCAGGTGTCGAACGCGGCACGCATCGCGTCGGCCGGATCATGCATCAGCGTCTCGATCGGATAGGCCGGCTCGCTGTTCCAGTAGCGGTCGAACACATCGGACAGGCCGCGCACCACCGGGCCCACCGACAGCACGTCCATGTCGATGAAGTTGGCCGACTCGCTGCGCATGAAGTACTCGTTGGCGATGTTGCGTCCGCCGGTCACCGCGATCGAGTTGTCGGCAATGAACAGCTTGTTGTGCATGCGACGGTTGACGCGATCGAACTCGTTCAGCGACAGCAGCAGGCGCGCCGGCACCAGCCCCGCGCGCACCGGCAGCGGGTTGAACAGCCGCACCTGGACGTTGGGATGCGCGGCCAGCCCGAGCAGCAGCTCGTCGAGATCGCCGGCGTGCAGGTCGTCGATCAACAGGCGCACGCGCACGCCACGCTGCGCCGCGTCGCGCAGCTCGCGCAGGAACTGGCGCCCCGACGCATCGGCCGCGATCACGTAGTACTGCACGTCGAGCGAGCGCTGAGCCCGCCGCGCCAGCGCGATGCGCGCGGCCAGCGCCTCAGGCCCGTTGGGCATCAGCCGCAGGCCCGACAGGTGCCGCATGTCGTCCGGTGTCGAGGCCGCAGCCAGCCGTGCCAGCGACGTGTCGGCCACGTCGGCCACCGCCTCGCTGTACGGACGCCGCCCTGGATCGGGCAGCGATGCACAGCCAGCGGACAGCACGCCCCAGGCGACGAGCGCGAGCAGGCCGAGGCCGCGCGCGACGGCACGGTGCAGCAAGGTCGACGAAGCGGCGCTCATGATGGCGCCCATTTCGCACGCCTGCCGTTGCCGCGGCATTACCGCGCCTTGCGCAGGCAGTTACCACTGAAACCGCGCCGCTGCCCGCCGTTGCGGGCGGGCGATGATCAGCTCACCAGCTCGACGTTGGCGGCGAAGAGGTAGCCGGCGCCGCGCTCGGTCTTGATGAATTGCGGCTGCGCCGGATCGGCCTCGATCTTGCGGCGCAGGCGCAGGATCTGCACGTCGATCGAGCGGTCGTAGACCTCGGCGTTGTGCAATCTCGAGAGGTCGAGCAGCTGGTCGCGCGACAACACCCGCTGCGGCGACGACACGAAGGCCGCGAGCAGGCTGAACTCGCCGTTGGTCAGCTCGACGACGCGGCCATCCGCCGACTTCAGCCGGCGCAGGCCGATGTTCAGCTCCCAGCCGCCGAAGCGGTAGGCCCGCACCTTGGCGATGGCATCGGCCACCGTGGCCTGCGCGCGCGCCCGGCGCAGCAGCGCGCGGATGCGAGCCAGCAGCTCACGCGGGCTGAACGGCTTGGTCAGGTAGTCGTCGGCACCGAGCTCCAGGCCCATCACGCGGTCGGCCTCTTCCGCGCGCCCGGTGAGCATCAGGATCGGCACGGTCGAGGTCTCGCGCAGCCGGCGCGCGATCTGCAGGCCGTCCTCGCCCTGGAGCCGGACGTCGAGCACGACCAGGTCGATCGCCTCGCGCGCGATCACCTGGTCAAATTCCGCGCCGGTGGCCACCGCTGTGCAGCGCAGCTCGTTGTCGACCAGGTAGTCGCGCACCAGTTGGCGCACCGACGGGTCGTCGTCGAGCGCCAGCACGTGCGGGGTCAATGCCGGGTTGGCCTGCGGGTTCGGTGTTTCGGGCACGGATGCGGAAGCCGCCAGCCAGCGGCCTGCGAGTTGAGCGGGCACCGGATGGTAGCGGGCTTGCAGCATGTCGCTCAAGGCTGCCAGAAGTGCTTGCGCGATTCCACCGCGGCATCGAACCGGGTCAGCCCGATGTCGCGCAGCAGGTGGTCGTCGAGTTCGGCGATCTCGTGGCGCGTGCGGCTGCGGCGCAACCACTCGCGCAACGCGGCCATCAGGCTGTACCGCGGCTCCACCGGCGCGACGATCCAGCCCTGCGCGCCCAGCAGCGGCACGGTCGGCGCGAAGCCGCGGTCGGACATCGTGGCGGTGTTCATCGGCGCTCCCTTGCTCCAGGTGTCTGGGGAGCATTCCAGGCCCGCTGCGTTGCACGGGCGTTTCGCGCCGGCGCCGGCGCGTTTCGTTTGAAACCCGCGGGCCTCAACCCTGCTGCAGCGCGTCGGCCAGGCTGCGTGCGATGTCGCGCGCCACCAGCGGCTTGGCCAGCACGTCGAGCACGCCGACGTCGCGCGCCCGGGTGGCCAGGGCCGGGGTCACGTAACCGCTCATCAGCACGATCGGGATGTCGTCGCGGATGGCGCGGATCTCCCGCGCCAGCTCGGAGCCGGTCATCTCGGGCATCGACTCGTCCGACAGCACGGCATCGAAGCGCCCCGGCGTGGCGCGAAACGCCTCCAGCGCGGCCGTGCTCGACGTGAAGCCCACGGGCTCGTAGCCCAGGCCGGCGATCATCTCCTCGCCCAGGCGCACGAGCGCCTCCTCGTCGTCAACCAGCAGCACCGTCTCGCCGGCCCCGCCGGTCACGGCCTCCTGTGACGCAGCCGGCGCCTGGACCGTGTCGCTCCACGGCAGGTAGACGGTGAACGTGGCGCCCTCGCCGGGACGGCTCTCGACGTCGATGCCGCCGCCGAGGTCGGTGACGATGCCGTGCACGAGCGACAAGCCCAGGCCGGTGCCGACGCCGACTTCCTTGGTGGTGAAGAACGGGTCGAAGATGCGCTCCAACACCTGCGGCGCAATGCCGATGCCGGTGTCCCTGACGCCCAGGCGCACGTAGGCGCCATCGGGCAGCACGCTGGTGGCGCAGCGCGGCGACTGCAGTTCGAGCCGCTCGAGCGTCACCGTCAGCGTGCCGCGCGAGCGCATGGCCTGCACCGCATTGGCGCACAGGTTCATCACCACCTGGTGCACCTGCGTCGGGTCGCCGAGCACTGCAGCATCACCAGCGTCGAGTTCCGAGTTCAGCGTGACGCCGTGCGGCAGCGACGCCTTCAACTGATCAAGCGCCTCCTCGACCACCGACTGCACGTGCACCGGCACGCGCTCGCCCATGCCGCTGCGGCTGAACGCGAGGATGCGCTCGACGAGCGACTTGGCGCGCATGCCGGCACTGATCGCCGCGTCGATGTGGCGGCGCTGCGCCGAGCCTTCCGGGGCGTCCCTCTGGGCCATCTCGCCGTAACCGAGGATGGCCGCCAGGATGTTGTTGAAGTCGTGCGCGATGCCGCCGGCCAACGTGCCGATGGCCTCGAGCTTCTGTGCCTGGCGCAGCTGCGCCTCCAGGCGCTCGCGTTCGACCTCGGCGTTCTTGCGCTGCGTGATGTCTTCCAGCGAGCCGGCCATCCGATACGGCCTGCCCTCCTTGTCGCGCAGCGCAATGCCACGCTGGCGGTACCAGTGCCAGACGCCGGAGTCGTGCTGCACGCGGTACTCGACCACGAAGAATGGCGTCTCGCCTTGCAGGTGACGAGCCAGCGCGCGACGCACCGGCTCGATGTCGTCGGGGTGGTAGCGCGTCTTCTCGACCCACTCGCGGCGTGGCCGCAGCGGCTCGCCCGATTCGAGGAAGGTGAGCTGCTGCGCGCGCGGCGACAGGAAGATCATGTCGCTGTGCAGGTCCCAGTCCCACAGGCCTTCGTTGGAGCCGGCCACCGCGAGCTGGTAGCGCTCCTCCGAGCGGCGCAGCGCCTCCTCGGAGCGCTTGCGCCCGGTGACGTCGGTGGTCGATCCGGCCAGGCGCAGCGGCTGGCCGGCCGCGTCGCGGAAGCACTGCGCACGGGTGTGGATCCAGCGCACCTCGCCGTTGTCGAGCCGGATGATGCGGAATTCGTGGTCCAGGCGTGCCGTCAGCCCCGCCAGGTGCTCTTCGCGGGCCCGGTGCACACGCTCGCGGTCGTCGGGGTGCAGCGGAATGCGTTCGAAGTACGTCTCGGCCGGAATCACCTGCGCGCCTCCGCCGAGGCCGTAGATCTCGGCCAGCTTGGCCGACACGAAGATCGTGCCGGCGCCGAGGTCCCACATCCAGTGCCCTTCATTGGAGCCGGTCATGGCCAGCGCATAGCGCTCTTCCGACTCGCGCAGCGCGGCCTCGACCCGCTTGTAGGGATCGATGTCGCTGACCGAGCCCGTCAGCCGCAGCGGCGCGCCCTGCGCGTCGCGCATGCAGTAGTTGCGCAAGCGCACCCAGCGATAGACGCCGTCGGCGCGGCGGATGCGGTATTCGCCCTCGCGCAGCACCTCGCGGCTGGCGAGAAAGCGCTGCAGTTCCTGCGCATGGCGCTCGCGGTCCTGGGGGTGCAGGTCGAGCAGCGCCGTCCACTCGGAGCGCTCGCGCACCTGGGGCGTCGGCGGCTGCCCGATCATCTCCAGCATGCGCTCCGACGTGTACATGCTGTCGTTGACGAGGTCCCAGTCGATGATGCCGTCGTTGGAGCCGCGCACCGCCAGCGTGAAGCGCTCCTGCGACAGCCGGTGCGCCTCCTCGGCCTGCTTGCGATCGTCGATGTCGCTCACCGAACCGGCCATGCGATAAGGCTCGCCGTTCTCGTCGCGCAGGCACAGCGCGCGCACGCGAATCCAGCGATACGTGCCGTCATCGCGGCGCACGCGATACTCGCACTCGTAGGCGGGCGTCTCACCGGCCAGATGGGCGCGAATGCCTTCGGCCCGCCGCGCGGCGTCATCGGGGTGGACCCGCAGTGAGTCGACCAGGCTCTGCAGCGGTTGCAGCTCCGGCCCCGGCGGCAGGCCCTGCAATTCGCGCGCGCGCGCCGATTCGAACGCCATGCCGGCGCGCAGATCCCAGTCCCACACCCCATCGTCGGAGCCGGCCACCGCCAGCGCGTAGCGCTCCTCGGACTGGCGCAGCGATTCCTCGGCACGCTTGCGCGCGTCGATGTCCGACACCGAGCCGGCCATGCGCAGCGGCTTGCCCGACGCATCGCGCACGCACATGCCCCTCACGCGCACCCAGCGGTACTGATTGCCGGGGTGCAGCACGCGCCACTCACCTTCGTACGCCGGGGTCAGGCCGTCGAGGTGCGCCTGCATCGCCGCCTCGCGCTGCGGGATGTCGTCGGGGTGCAGCACCAGCGTACGGAACCACTCTTCCAGCGGCTGCACCTCGGGCTCGGTGGCGATGCCGAGAATCTGCCGGCAGCGGCGCGACGCGAACACCCGCTGGTGCACGTAGTCGAAGTCCCACACGCCGTCGTCGGAGCCGGCCACCGCCAGCGCGAAGCGCTCCTCGCTGAGGCGCAAGGCCTCCTCGGTCTGCTTGCGCGCCGAGATGTCGACGCTGACGCCGGCCACGCGCACGGTCTTGCCGTGCTCGTCGCGGAAGCTGTGCGCACGCGTCAGGATCCAGCGCACCTCGTCGCTGTCCGGCAGCAGGATGCGGAACTCCCAGTCGATGCGACTGGATCGCCCGCTCTCGACGTCGTCGTTGACCCGTTGCAGCCCCTCCCAGTCGTCGGGGTGCACGCGCACTTGGCGGAAGTACTCGGTGCGCGTGCCAACCTGGGTCGTGGGCGGCAGACCGAACAGCTGATGCACGCTCTCGGAGACGAACAGGGCATCGGTCTCTGTGTCCCACACCCAGTGGCCTCCGGTGATGCCGGCCATGGCCAGCGCGTAGCGCTCCTCCGAGAGCTTCATCGCGTCCTCGGCGCGGCGGCGGGCGTCGATGTCGGTGACCGAGCCTGCCATGCGCACCGGTTCGCCGAGCGCGCTGCGCACGCACAGGCCGCGCACCCGCACCCAGCGCCACTCCCCGTCGTGCCAGACGCGGTACTCGCCGGCATACACCGGGGTGAGACCGCTGAGGTGGGCCTGCATCGCCTGGCGGCGCGCCGGCTGGTCGTCGGGGTGCAGCTTGATCGCCGCGAACCACGCCTCGCGCGACTGCGTGTCCGGGCCCGGCGGCAGGCCGAAGATCTCTCGCGCGCGCGCCGAGGCATACACCTTGTCGCCGACGACGTCCCAGTCCCAGATGCCTTCGTCGGAGCCGGCAGCGGCCAACGCAAAGCGTTCGCGCGACAGCTCGAGCGACGCCCGCGTCTTGTCCAGCCGCAGGAACTGGCGGCGCAGCACGGCCAGCAGCAGCGCCGCCAGCACCCCCATCGCCAGCGTGCGCGCGATCGTGCCGCCGGCTTGCTGACGCCAGGGCGCCATCGCGACGTCGACGTCGCGGGTCACGATCACCGCCAGCGGCTGCTCGGGCACGAGCGCCAGCGCGCCGAAGCGGTCGACGCCGTCGACCGGGCTGACGCTGCGCATCGGCCCGGTGGGGTCGGCGTCGCGCAGCGCCAGCATCGTCTCGACGATGCCGAAGCGTTGGCCCAGAGCGCCCTCCACCGGCGGGTAGCGCGCCACCAGCGTGCCGTTGCGATGCATCAACGACACCGAAGTACCGGCACCGAGCCGCACGTCGCGATAGAACTGCTGGTAGTAGTCGACGCGGCCATCGGCGACGACGATGCCGATGAACGCGCCGTTGAGCGCAACCAGGCGGCGCGCGATCGGGAACACCCACTGCCCCGGGTGGAACGGATCGGGCCGCACGCCGTCGACCAGCGGCTCGATCACCTTGCCGGCCTGCAGCGTGCGAAACAGCGCGTCGGACGACACGTCGGGCACCGGCTCCGGCGGCTCGACCGACAGCGAACTGGCCATCAACCTGCCCTGCGCGTCGTACAGCCTCAACTGCTCGACCTGCACCAGGCCGATCACCTGCTCGCGCAGGAACAGGTGCAGGTCGGCACCGCTGTGCCGCTGCCCGGCGATGTGGCGCAGCACCAAGTCCACCGCCTGCAGGCTGCGAGCGGTCTGCTCGGCGATGATGCGCGAGTGCGCGTCGAGCTCGCGCGCGGTGTCCGCTGCATTGGCGCGGTAGCCGCGGACGATGTCGTAGGCGGCCAGTGCCACGATGGCGGCGATGAACGCGCCGCCGATCCACGGGATGCTGCGCCAGGTCAGGCGCGCGGGCGCGGCGACCACCGATCCGGTCGGCCCGCTCATGTCAGCTCAGCGCGGCAACACCCGTTGCACGGCTCTGGCCAGGGCCTCCCGGTTGGCCGGCTTGGGCAGCACGCAGTCGACGCCCAGCGTGCGCGCCACGGGGCCGCAGCATTCGATGCCGGAGAAGAAATTGGTCGACAAGGCAAGGATCGGCGTGGCTGGGTGCTGACAGGCAATGCGCCGCACCAAGTCTACGCCGCCGCTGCGCGGAAACGGCACGTCGACGATCACCAGGTCGGCCGTCGGCGGTGCTTCGTCGTCGCTGGCGGGCTCGGGGACGATGGTGCAGCCCAGCGTCAACAGCCAGTGCTCCAGCAGGTCGCGCCAGGTCAGGTCGGCGTCGACCAGACGCACGCGGCGCGACGCGGTGCCCCCGCTTGGCGGCGCGCCATCACTGGTTGACATGTTTTTCGTGCGCGGCAGCCGGGCAGGCACCCGTGGCGGCGATCCAGTCGCCGCCGGGTGCGGCCTGCACCTTCGTGCTGGCCAATGCCAGGTAGAGGCTGCTCGCGCTGGCCACCACGGCGACCAGTACGGCCGCTCGGGTGGCCGTCATCCACGGCCGGTGGGTGGGAATGGTGGGTGCCATGTCAGCCTCGCTGCGTTGTCGGCACCATCGTCGCGCGCCACGCCTGCGCCGCCGTGTCATGGCGGGGGGCGTTGTGTTTCAAATGAAGCCATCGCCCCCGAAGCTCGGGGCCCCTCGGTCCGGCAGTGCGCCTGCGAATGCCCGCCAGGCGCGCACCAGCCGCCGGTCACCGGGATGGCCGTGCACGGCATAGCCGAGGCCGCGCGCGAGCTCGATCATCGGCAGGTTGTCGTGCAGCACGTCGCCCACCAGCCGCGGCACGCCATGGCGCGCGGCGTGCGCGCCCAGGCTCAGTAACAGCGTCTTGCCGATGCCGCGCCCCTGCCAGCCGTCGGCCACGGCGAGCGCGAACTCGCGCCCGTCGGGCAAGTCGTCGCTCGCCACGTAGCGCGCTTCGGCAACGCAGACGTCGCGGCCGGCGCTGCTGACCACCGCCACCAGCGCCAGCTCGTGTGCCGGGTCGGGTCGGACCATGCGCTCGAGCCACTGCGGCGGCAAGTCGCGGATGGCGCCG
>DATIFD010000431.1:0-12211 GCA_035455385.1 Burkholderiaceae bacterium | reverse complement strand
GTCCTCGCTAGACTTGACGCCGCTGACGCCCACAGCGCCGACACACTGGCCATCGACCAAGATCGGCACGCCGCCTTCGAGCATGCCGTGCAGCGGGGCGCTGAGAAACGACACCCGGCCCTGGTTGATCATCTCCTCGTAGACCCTGCTCTCGCGCCGGCCGAGCGCCGCGGTGCGCGCCTTGGCCGGCGCGATCTCGCACGAGATCGGCGGTGCGCCATCGAGCCGCTGCAGCCACCACAGGTGGCCGCCGTCGTCGACCACTGCGATCGACACCGCCCAACCGTGCGCGACGGCCTCGGCGGCGGCAGCCGTGGCGGCGGTTCGGGCGTCGTCCGCCGTCAGGCTGGGCTTGGTCTTCATGGCGTTCCTCCAGGCTTGTCAAGGGGTGGCGCACACCATAGCGGCCAACCCCGTCCAGACTCCCTGCGTGGCGCACAAAAGAATTGCCCCGCCCCCATGTCCAAGGCCCTATCGGGAAACGCGATATCCCGTCAGGCTGAACGGGAACTTAGAATCCGGCATCGGGTCACAAGCCCCGTATTCCACCCACTGGAGGATTCATGGAACAAAGCCTGCAAACCCAGCCTGGCTATACCGGGTCCGGCGCGCTGGCCACCAACCGCGACCGTGTGCTGCGCAACACCTATTGGCTGTTGGCGTTGTCGCTGGTGCCCACGGTGCTCGGAGCTTGGGTGGGCGTCAGCACGGGCATCGCCACGGCAATGACGCCGGGCATCAGCTTGATCGTCTTTCTCGCTGGTGCGTTCGGGCTGATCTTCGCGATCGAAAAGACCAAGAACGCGACGGCCGGGGTGTACTGGCTGCTCGCCTTCACGTTCTTCATGGGGTTAATGCTGTCGCGCCTGCTGGCCTTCGTGCTGGGCATGAAGAACGGCTCGACGCTGGTGATGACGGCGTTCGGCGGCACCGCGGTGGTGTTCTTCGCGATGGCGTCGCTGTCGACGATCATCAAGCGCGACTTGTCCAGCATGGGCAAGTTCCTGCTGGTCGGCGCGCTGATCGTGTTCGTCGGCGGCCTGGTCAACTTCTTCCTGCAGTCGTCGGCACTGATGCTGACGTTGCTGGTGCTGTGCCTGGCCGTGTTCTCAGCGTTCATGCTGTACGACATCAAGCGCGTCGTCGACGGCGGCGAGACCAACTACGTCTCGGCCACTCTGGCGATCTACCTCGACCTCTACAACGTGTTCCAGAGCCTGCTGATGCTGCTGGGCATCTTCGGCGGCGACCGCGAGTAGTCGTCGGCTGCTTCGCTGGTCTCGACAGGGCCCCGCTGCGCGGGGCCTTGTGCTTTTCAGGCCCGGTCGAAGACCGCCAGACTCTCCACATGGGCAGTGTGGGGGAACATGTCGACCACCCCGGCTGCCGAGCAGACGTAGCCAGCCTGGTGCACCAGCAGGCCGGCGTCGCGTGCCAGCGTCGCCGGGTTGCAGCTGACGTAGACGATGCGCGACGGCGCAGGCCACGGCGACGCGGATTGCGCCAGCTCGACCACCGCCTTGGCCAGCGCGAAGGCGCCTTCGCGCGGCGGGTCGATCAGCCAGCGTTGCGCTTTCGGCAGTGCGGCCAGGTCCTCCGGCGTCAGCTCGAACAGGTTGCGTGTGTCGAACGAAGCGCGCTCGGCCAGCCCGTTGGCAGCCGCGTTGTCGCGCGCGCGCCGCACCAGCGCGCCGTTGCCCTCGATGCCGAGCACCGCCCCCGCGCGTCGCGCCACCGCGAGCGTGAAGTTGCCGAGGCCGCAGAACCAGTCGATCACGGTCTCGTCCGGCGCAGGGTCGAGGTGGCGCACCGCCTGCGATACCAGCACGCGGTTGATGCCGAGGTTCACCTGCGTGAAGTCGGTGGGCCGGAACGGCATCGTCAGGTCGAACTCGGGCAGCCGATAGCACAGCGCGGCGCCGCCGGCGTCCAGCGGCTCCGCGCTGTCGGGGCCACCCGGCTGCAGCCACCACTGCACGCCGTGCGCGGCACCGAAGCCCCGCAGCCGATCGCGGTCAGCCTGCGACAGGGGCTCGAGGTGGCGCAGCACGAGCGCGCAGACATCGTCGCCCATCGCCAGCTCGATCTGCGGCAGCCGGTCGCGCGCCGACATCGCGCCGATCAGGTCGCGCAGCGCGGGCAGCAGCGCACTGACCCGTGGCGGCAGCACCGGGCATTGCGTCATGTCGGCCACATAACGCGACTTGCGCTCGTGAAAGCCGACCAGCACCGTGCCCTTCTTGGCGACGTGGCGCACCGACAGCCGCGCGCGCTGGCGATAGCCCCACGCCGGGCCCTGGATCGGGCGCAGCACGCGTTGCGGCTGCACCTTCGCCAGGTGTCGCAGGTCGTCCTCGAGCACCCGCTGCTTGGCGGCCACCTGGGCCGCGGGCTGCAGGTGCTGCAACTTGCAGCCGCCGCAGGCCTGTGTGTGCAGACCGAAGTGCGGGCAGCGCGGCGCCACGCGCTGCGAGCTCTCTCGCAGCAACGCACTCATCGTGCCCTGTTCCCACTGGCTCTTGCGCCGCGAGACGGACACCTGCACGCGCTCACCCGGCAGCGCGCCCTCGATGAACACCACCTTGCCGTCGGGCCGGTGGGCGACCCCCTGCCCGTCGAGGTCGAGCGACTCGACCTGCAGCCAGGATGACTCGTCTTGCATGCTCCGATTATCGGCAGCGCACCGGTGCAGCAAGACGAACGGGCCGCCGGAGCGGCCCGTTGCCTGCCACGGTCTGCGCGATCAGGGCGTGACGTATTCGGAGATCACCTTCCACTTGCCGTCGACGATCTGCGACAGCCGCGACGCGTCGCTGCCCAGCCGCTTCTTCGGACCGTAGGTGGCCTCGGCGCTGCCGAACATGTCGGGCGGGATCGTCATCGTGTCCATCGCCTTGATGAAGGTGTCGGTGGTCAGATTGGCGCCCGCCTTGGCAGCCGCACGCGCGAACGCGTCGACGATGATGTAGCCGTAGACCGAGAACACCGCCGGGTCCTCGTTGAACTTGGTCTTGTACTTGTTGGCCCAGAAGCGGATAGGCTGCGACGCTTCGTCGAGGTACGGGATCTGCGCGCCCATCGCGGCGTACAGGCCGTTCATCGCCGGACCGCCGAGCTTGTGGATCAGCTCGGTGTAGCAGGCGCTGGAGCCGAGGAAGGTCGGGTTGAAGCCGGTCTTGCGCGCCTCGGCGATCGTGCCGATCGTCTCGCGGATGATCGTGCCCATCACCACCAGGTCGCAGCTGGCCGCCTTCATGCGCGCAACCTGCGACGAGAAGTCGGTCGCGCCACGCTTGTAGGTGGTCTTCTCGGCCATCTCCATGTTGATCTTCTTGAGCCCCGCCTCGGCACCGCGCACCACCTCGAGGCCGAATTCGTCGTCCTGGTAGATGGCGCAGACCTTCTTGGCGCCCTTCTCCTTGACCAGCTTGGGCAGCATCACCAGCATCTGGTCGTAGTAGGGCACCGCGAACGCGTACTTCAGGCGGTTGAAAGGCTCGTACATCTCGCGCGCCGCCGTCACCGGCATGAAGTTGACGACGTTCTTCTCGAACTGCACCGGCATGGCGGCCAGGTTCTGCGCCGTGCCAATGTGCGCCAGCATCATGAAGATCTTGTCCTGGTTGACCAGCTTCTGCGCGGCCAGAACCGCGCGCTTCGGATCGTAGGCCGAGTCCTCGACGATCAGCTTGAGCTTGCGGCCGTTGATGCCGCCTTGTTCGTTGATCTCGTCGACGCGCAGCATCATGCCGTAGCGCACCTGCTTGCCGAAGCCCGCGATCGGGCCCGACAGGTCCTGGATCGAGCCGATCACGATCTCGTCCTTGGTCACGCCCTGCTGCTGGGCGAAGGCGGGGGCGGAGGCCAGCACGGTGGCGGCCAATGCAGCGACGAGCAGTTTCATGGGGTCTCCTGGTTTCATTGGTACATGGCTTCGATCTGCGGCGCGTACTTGGCGTGCACCAGCTTGCGCTTGAGTTTCATCGTCGGCGTCAGCTCCTCGTCCTCGGCCGTGAGCTGCGTTTCGAGCAGATGAAACCGCTTGATCTGCTCGACGCGGGCGAACTTCTTGTTCACCTTCTCGATTTCGGCCTCGATCAGCGCGCGGATCTCCGGCGCGCGCGCCAGGCTGGCGTAGTTCGAGAACGGGATGTCGCGCTCCTGCGCGAAGCGCTCGACATTCTCCTGGTCGATCATCACCAGCGCGGTCAGGTACGGCCGCTTGTCGCCGATCACTACCGCGTCGGTCACGTAGGGGCTGAACTTGAGCTCGTTCTCCCACTCGCTGGGCGTGACGTTCTTGCCACCGGCCGTGATGATGATGTCCTTCATGCGGTCGGTGATGCGGAAGTAGCCCTCGTCGTCGACGGTGCCGACGTCGCCCGTGTGCAGCCAGCCTTCGCGGTCGATCGTCTCGGCGGTCTTCTCGGGCAGGTTCAGGTAGCCGGCGAACACGTTCTTGCCTCGCACCAGGATCTCGCCGGTCGCCTCGTCGAGGCGCACCTCGTTGAACGGCGCCGCCTTGCCGATCGACCCCGGCTTGATGCGATAGCCCTGCATCGACGTCGACAGCCCCGCGGTCTCGGTCATGCCCCACACTTCGAACATCGGCACGCCGAGCGCCAGATACCAGCGGATCAGGTCCGGCGAGATCGGTGCCGCGCCGGTCAGGAGGAATCGCGCCCGATGGATGCCGATCAGCTTGCGCACGTTGTCCAGCGCCAGTGCGCGCCCGAGCATGAACCTGGCCTTCAGCCAGAACGACACCGGTTGACCCTGCACCACGCGCTCGGCCACCTGTTGGCCGACGGACAGCGCCCAGCGATAGGCGGCCTGCTGCAGCGGCGACGCCTCGCGCACCGCGATCGTCACTGCCGAGTAGAACTTCTCCCACACGCGCGGCACTGCGGTGAACACCGTCGGCGCGATCTCGCGCACGTTCTCGGGCACCGTGTCGGGGTTCTCAACGAAGTTCAGCTTGGCGCCCGTGTACATCGCGAAATACTCGCCGCCGGTGCGCTCGGCCACGTGGCACAGCGGCAGGAAGCACATGCGCTCGTCGTCTTCGGTCTGACCGACAATCTGGTTGGTCTCACGCAACCAGAACGTGAGGCCGCCGTGCAGGTGCATCGCACCCTTCGGCTTGCCGGTGGTGCCCGACGTGTAGACCAGGATCGCCAGATCCTCGGGCCGCACCGCCGCCACCCGCTGTTCCAGCAACCCCGGGTGTTGTGCCAGGTGCTCGCGCCCCAGCGCACGCAACGCGTCGAGGCTCGTCACCAGCGGGTGCTCGAACTCGGACAGCCCTTCCATGTCGAACACCACGATGCGGCGCAGCCGTGGCAGCCGCTCGCTGGCCTGCAGCGCCTTGTCGAGTTGCTCGTCGTCCTCGACGAACAGCACCGTGGTGCGCGAGTCGTCGCACAGGTAATGGACCTGCGCCGCCGAATCGGTCGGGTAGATGCCGCTGGACACACCGCCGCACGACAGTACCGCCAGGTCGGCCAACACCCACTCGATCACCGTGTTGGACACGATCGACGCGATCTGGCCACGCTCGAAACCCAGCGCCATCAGGCCGTGCGCGATCTCGCGGACGGCTCGGGCGGCCTCGTTCCAGCTCCAGCTGCGCCACAAGCCCAGCTCCTTCTGGCGCAGCCAGGTGCGATCGCCGCGCGCGGTCACCGCGTGCCAGAACATGGCCGGCAGCGTGTCGCCGGGCACCACGCGGTCGGGGCCGGGCTGCAGGCGGTCGATGTTCCAGAGGTTGGGCATGGTTGGGGGTGCGCCGCATGCTAGCGCCGGCTACTGCCGCCAAAACCCCTGGGAAACGCTGACGCCGGCGCCGCGCTCCCGTGCTTGCGCGATAGCCCTACGCGGGCCAGGCCGCCAGGTATTCGCGCCAGTGCGGCTCGTCCTGCGCAGCCAGCTCGCCGCGCACCATCGCCACCTCCTGCGCATGCTCCGTGCTGTTCAGGCCGCCGCGCATCAGCTGGTAGCGGCAGTACAGCAGGTAGGTGTTCATCACGTCGGTCTCGCAGTAGCGCCGGATGTCATCGATGCGCCCCTCGCGCCACGCCGCGTGCACGGCCGAGCCGTCCATGCCGAGCTTGCCGGGCAGGCCGCACAACTTGGCCATCGCATCCAGTGGCGCGTTGGCGCGCGGCTGGTACAGCGCCAGCAGATCCATCAGGTCGAGATGCCGGTGGTGGTAGCGCGAGATGTAGTTGTTGAACTTGAACTCGCGGTCGTCCTCGCCGAAATCCCAATACTTGCTCGCCACCACGTTGTGCATCAGCCCGCGGTAGTGCAGCACCGGCAGGTCGAAGCCGCCGCCATTCCAGCTCACCAGCTGCGGCACCCGCTTCTCGATGCTCGAGAAGAACTGCTGCACGATGCGGCCCTCTTCCGACGGGCCGCTGCGCCCGGAGCGATCGACGAACGAATGCACGCGCAGGCCATCGGCGCCACGGTAGACGCACGAGATGGTCACCACGCGCTGCAGGTGGTGCGGCAGGAAGTCGCTGCGACCTTCCGCCGCGCGCGCGCTGAGCGCCTGCGCGAGCACCTCGTCGTCACTGAGGCCGGTGTCCCCGCCGCGCAGCACGCGCAGTCCGGAGACATCGGGAATCGTCTCGATGTCGAACACCAGCACCGGCCATTGCGACATGGGCATCACCCTTCGATTGCTCGGTCGGCGCGTGCCGCGCCCCGGGCGCCGCCGTGCCGCTGCCGCGCCAGATGCAACCTCACCGCGGCGGCAGCAGCCGCGCCGGGTCGATCGGCTTGCCGAGGCGGCGGATCTCGAAGTGCAGCTGCACACGATCGGCGTCGCTCGAGCCCATCTCGGCGATCTTCTGGCCGCGCCGCACGATCTGATCCTCCTTCACCAGCAGCGTCTGGTTGTGCGCATACGCGGTGAGGTAGGTGTTGTTGTGCTTGACGATCACCAGGTTGCCGTAGCCGCGCAGACCAGAGCCGGCATACACCACGCGGCCATCGGCCGCCGCGAGCACCGGATCGCCCGCCTTGCCGGCGATGGTTAGTCCCTTGCTCTTGGCCTCGTCGAAGTTGCCGATCACCGGGCCCGCAGCCGGCCAGGTCCAGTTGACGTCATCGTCCGGCTCGCGCGAAGCCGGCGGGTTGGCCGGCGGTGACGTGGCGGCAGCCACCGGCGGCAATGCGCCGACGGCAGGCGGCGTCGGCAGCGGCGGCGGTGCAGCGCCGGTGGCCGGTGTCGTGGCGCTGGCCGCCGGCGCGGGCTTGGCGTCGAGCGGACGGGCCTCGACGCGCGCGGTGTTGACGCCGCGCGCCGTGGTGGCCGTTGCATCCACGCCTGGCGGCACGACGCGAATCACCTGCCCCACCTCGAGCGAATTGGGGTTCTCGATGTTGTTCCAGCGCGCGATGTCGCGCGCGTTCTGGCCGGTCTCGAGACCGACGCGGATCAGCGTGTCGCCGGGTTTGATCGTGTAGTAGCCGGGCTTGCCGGCGTTTTCGGCACCGGGTTTCGCGGCCTCGGGACCTGCCGGCGCCGACGCCGTGGCGGCCGGAACAGCCGCACCGGCGGGGGCTGCGGTCACCGAGGTCGACGCGGGTGGCCGCGCGCCCGGGGTGCGATCTTCCACCGGCGCCGGCGAACGCGAGGTCGCGCAACCGCTTGCGGCCAAGACCAGCGCAAGCGCAAGCCATCTCTGCGACGCGGCGCGCAGCCGGGCGACGCGCGGCACAGCGGTTGCGCGCGTGGGTCGTGCGCCGCGTGCACGAAGGCTTGCCATCAAGTCGTGTGCCCTTCGCTAGGTCAGTCGACGCCCGATTTTAGAGGGACAAAGTGAACCGCCTCGAGATCGAGCCGTTTGAAGCAGTCGAGTTCCCGATCGATGACGGCCAGCACCTGCACGTCGCCGCTGCGCACCGGCGCAATCAGGCGGCCGCCGATCGCCAGCTGCTCGCGCCACGCCGCCGCGGGCTCGTCGCCGACCGCGGCGGCGATGATGCTGTGGTACGGCGCATTGGGCGCGTGCCCACGCAGACCGTCGCCGTGCACCAGCCGCACGCGATCGAGTCGCAGCGGCGCCAGGTGCGACCGCGCCTTGTCGAACAGGTCGCGCACGCGCTCGATCGACACCACCGAGTCGGCCAGTTGCGCCAGCAGCGCGCACTGGTAGCCGCAGCCGGTGCCGATCTCGAGCACCTTGCCCAGGCCACCGCGTGCGCGCGCGGCCGAACCGGCCAGCAGCAGCGAGATCATGCGCGCCACCACCGACGGCCTGGAGATCGTCTGGCCGTGACCGATCGGCAGGCTAGTGTCCTCGTAGGCCTGGGCCGCGAGCGCGGTGTCGATGAACGCGTGCCGCGGCACGCTCTGCAACGCGCGCAACAACCCTTCGTGGCGGATGCCTTGTGCGTGCAAACGCTGCACCATGCGCTGGCGGACCTGCGCCGAATCGAGCCCGACGCCGCTCGGTGCGCTGCGTGCGCGCGCGTCGCGAGCCGCCTCGCGCAACGGACGCTGCGGGTGCAGCGTGTCGCGCCGCGGCGTGTTGCCGCCGTGCACGCTGGCCAACGGCAGCGGGAACGCGCTGCCGCGTCGGCGTTCGCTCATGGCACCCCTCTCCTGCGCCGCAGCGGGAGCCGGCCCCGCCGGTAGCCCGGTACGTTCAAGGCGCCGCCACGAGCGACCGCCACTCGGGCAAAGCCGCATGGTCGGTCAGGTCCACCTGCAGCGGAGTGATCGACACCATGCCGTGGCCGGCGGCGTGGAAGTCGGTGCCTTCTCCCGCCTCGCGCGCGCTGCCGGCCGGGCCGATCCAGTAGATCGTTTCGCCGCGCGGATTGACCTGGCGGATCACCGGCTCGCTGGCGTGCCGACGGCCGAGCCGCGTCACCACCCGCGGCAGCGTCGGCGCATCGGCGCGGTTGGGGATGTTGACGTTGAGCAGCCACGGTGGCCCCTTCTCGCGCACGCGCGGCACCACGCGCTCGACGATGGTGCGTGCGGTTCGCGCCGCGGCATCGAGATGCTGCCAGCCCTTCTCGACCTGCGAGAACGCGATCGCCGGGATACCGAACAGGTAGCCTTCCATCGCTGCAGCCACCGTGCCGGAGTACAGCGTGTCGTCGCCCATGTTGGCGCCGTTGTTGATGCCCGAGATCACCAGGTCGGGACGCTGCTCGAGCAGGCCGGTGAGCGCCACGTGCACGCAGTCCGACGGCGTGCCGTTGACGACGCGAAAGCCGCGCTGCGCAGCGCCGTCGGCCACGAAGACGTTGAGCGGCCGGTTCAGCGTCAGCGCGTTGGAGGTGCCGCTGGCGTTGCTTTCCGGGGCCACGACGTCGATGTCGCCGAGCCCCTGGCAGGCCCGCACGAGTGCGGCGAGTCCGGGGGCCAAATAGCCGTCGTCGTTGGCGATCAGGATGCGCATGTCAGTACCGCCCGGCCGCCCGAAGGTACTGACGCGCCCCCGCCGGGGGCAGCAAGCAAAGCGAGCGTGGGGGCCTCATCCTCGGCGCGCATTGTAGGCAACCACGCTGCGAGCACGCGATCGCGCCGTGCGTATCATGGTTGCCCCGAGGAGAAGACGATGCACGCCTGGCTATGCGAACAACCCACCGGCGTCGACGCGCTGCGCTGGACGGAGCTGCCGACGCCCGAGCCGGGCCCCAAGGAGGTGCGCGTCGCGATCCGCGCCGCGAGCCTCAACTTCCCCGATATCCTGATCGTGCAGAACAAGTACCAGTTCAAGCCCGAGCCGCCGTTCGTGCCGGGCTCGGAATACTCCGGGGTGGTGGAGGCGGTCGGCAGCGGCGTGCGCGGTCTGCAACCCGGTGCGCGTGTGGTCGTCATCGGCAGCATCGGCGGCTTCGGCACGCATGCGGTGGTCGATGCGTCGCGCGTGCAGCCGTTGCCGCCGGGCGTATCGTTCGAGGACGGTGCGGCGTTCGCGTTCACCTACGGCACCTCGTATCACGCGCTGATCGACCGTGCGGCGCTGCGCGCGGGCGAGACGGTGTTCGTGCTGGGCGCCGCCGGCGGGGTCGGCACCGCGGCGCTGCAGATCGCCAAGGCGGCAGGCGCGCGGGTCATCGCAGGCGTCTCCAGCCAGGCCAAGTGCGAGCTGTGCCTGAAGCTCGGCGCCGACGCCGCCATCAACTACAGCACCGAGAACCTGCGCGACGCGCTGAAGCAGCACACGGGCGGCAAGGGCGCCGACGTGATCTACGACCCGGTGGGCGGCGACCTCGCCGAGCCGAGCTTCCGCTCGATCGCCTGGCGCGGACGCTACCTGGTGGTCGGCTTCGCACAGGGCGGCATCCCGGCGCTGCCGCTGAACCTGATGCTGCTCAAGGGTGCTTCGGTGGTCGGGGTGTTCTGGGGCGACTTCGTGCGCCGCGAGCCGGCGGCGTCTGCCCAGCAGATGCAGGCGTTGGCGCAGTGGTACGCCCAAGGCAAGATCAAACCCGTGATCGACCAGGTGCTGCCAATGGCGCGCCTGGCCGAGGCTTATGCGCGCATGGCGTCGCGGCAGGCGCTGGGCAAGATCGTGATGGTCAACGCCTGAACCCGGACCGGCCGAAGACCGCCCCGTTGCAGGGGTTTGACGCCGCGGCGCCCCGCTGCGTCGCCAGCGCCATCTGCGCTACGATGGCCGCGCGAGCACTCCTTCCTCCCGAACGATGGCGGTCAAGGTTCTCATCGTCGAAGACAACCCGGTGGCACGCAGCTTCCTGTGCCGCGTGGTGCGCGAGAGCTTCAGCGACACGCTGACGATCACCGAAGCCGGCGATCTCGAGAGCGCGCGGCGCCAGATCAATCTGACCGGCGGTGCACAGGGGCTGCACGGTGTCGATCCGTTCCGCCTGGTGCTGGTGGACCTCGAACTGCCCGACGGCAACGGCATGGAACTGCTGGCCGAGCTGTCGCAATACCCGGCGACCAAGATCGTCACCACGCTGTACTCGGACGACGACCATCTTTTTCCGGCGTTGCAGCGCGGGGCCGACGGCTACCTGCTGAAGGAGGATCGCTTCGAGGTGCTCGTCGAGGAGTTGCAGAAGATCGTGCGCGGGCAGCCGCCGCTGTCGCCGGCGATCGCACGGCGGCTGCTCAACCACTTCCGAGACAGCCAGCGCGGCGAGCTGCCGGACTCCGGCTTCAGCCGCCCGCCCGAGCTGGCGACGAGCCGCCCGGTGCCGATCGAGAAGACCCCCGATCACGAACGCCTGACGCCGCGCGAGAACGAAGTGCTCACCTATCTCAGCAAGGGCTTCACGATCAAGGAGATCGCCAACCTGATGGGCATCAAGTGGTTCACCGTCAACGACCACATCAAGTCCATCTACAAGAAGCTCAACGTGTCCAGCCGCGCCGAGGCGGCGGTGCTGGCCACCAAGCAAGGGTTGGTGTGATGTGGCGGCTCGCGACCCGGGCCTGACCCCCGGGCCGGCGCTGGCCGCCGACAGCGTGTCGGCGCACGACGGCCCCAGCAGCGGCTTTCCGCACGCCGGCTCGTCGCTGCTGCCGGCAGGCCAGGACGCCGACGCGCGCGACATCGTCGCCGGCCGCTGGCTGGGATGGCGGCGCCGCGCGCTGGTGGTGCTGGCGCTGCTCGGCTGCGTTGGCCTGTTCACGCTGCTGCGCACGTTGTCGGCCTCGCCGCACGTCGACGCCGGCTGGCGCAGCAGCGCCAACGGTCAGGTGGTGCTCGACAGCGCCGGCGACCCCGACCTGCGCATGCACATCGGCGAAACCCTGGCCGGCGTGGTCATGGCCGACGGTGGATGGCTGCCACCCGAAGTGCTGCTTGCCAGGCGCTCGCCGCGCTGGGTACTCGACGACACGCTGCGCGAGCAGCAGCTGGCCCACGGCACGGCGTTCTCGGCCGCGCTGCGCGAAGGAAGCGTGCGGCTGAAGTTCCTCGAGTCACCGGCGCCGGTCGAAGTGCGCACCGTGGCGCGCGGCTACGCCGGCCTCGGCTCGGTGTTCTGGCTGATGACCGCGCTGGCGCTGGTGTTCTATCTCACTGGGGCGGTCGTCGTGCTGGTGCAACCCGACGAGCGCAACCTGCTGTTCGGTTTGACCGCGCTGGCGCAGACCTCGCACCTGCTGCTGATCGGCCTCGACACGCTGCCCGGGTTCGAGTTTCCGGCGCACTTGGCGCCGCTGGATCTGTGGCTGCGCGTGTCGTGCGACATCGTCACCGGCGCGGCG
>DATIFD010000430.1:0-11906 GCA_035455385.1 Burkholderiaceae bacterium | reverse complement strand
GAGATCGTCGCCACCGTCGAGGCGCTCGGCCCGGGTGTCACGGCGCCGCTGGTCGGCGAGCGCGTCGGCGTGCCATGGCTGGGCGGCAGCTGCGGCCATTGCGCGTACTGCAGCACGCAGGCCGAGAACCTGTGCGACGAGCCGGTGTTCACCGGCTACACGCGCGACGGCGGCTTCGCCACCCACGTGCTGGCCGACGCGCGCTACTGCTTCTCGCTGGCTGGGCTGGCGATGGACGACGCATCGGCCGCGCCGCTGATGTGCGCCGGTTTGATCGGCTGGCGCTCGCTCAAGGCGGCGGGCGATGCGCCGGTGCTCGGGCTGTATGGCTTCGGCGCCGCGGCGCACCTGATCGCGCAGGTGGCGGTCGCGCAGGGGCGCACGGTGTTCGCGTTCACGCGCCCCGGTGACGAGGCGGCGCAGGCTCATGCGCGCTCGCTCGGCTGCGACTGGGCCGGCGGCTCCGACGAGGCGCCTCCATGGCCGCTGGACGCCGCCATCTTGTTTGCGCCGGTGGGCGCGCTGGTGCCGACGGCGCTCGCGCGCGTGCGCAAGGGCGGCCGCGTGGTTTGCGGTGGCATCCACATGAGCGACATCCCGTCGTTCCCGTATTCGCTGCTGTGGCACGAGCGCCAGGTGCTGTCGGTGGCCAACCTGACGCGCCGCGACGGGCAGGAGTTTCTCTCGCTGGTGCGCCAGCAGCCGCTGCAGGTGGTGCGCACGACGTTTGCGCTCACGCAGGCCAACGACGCGCTGGCGCGGCTGCGCTATGGCGATCTGATCGGCGCCGCGGTCCTGGTGCCCTGACGACACACCCGCGAGCCGCGCCCGCTTTGTAAAGCTGCTGGCCGCTGTCATCGCCGGCCCCCACTGCGTGGTTAAGCTGCCATGGCGGGTATGCGTGGAGCATCGACCATGAGGTCGAGTCGATTCGGCTGGGCAGCCGCGCTGGCGGCGTGCGTGTGGAGCCTGTCGGGCTGCGTGGTGGCGCCGGCGGGTTATTACAACGGCTACTACTACGGCGGCTATTACTACCCCGGCTACTACTACTCCGGCTACTCACCGGGCTACTACGCCGGCGGCGGCGAGTCGATCGCAGTGGCCAACGTGGCGCCGCCGGCACCTTACTACGAGACCGTGCCCGTGGCGCCGTACGTCGGCGCGGTCTGGTTCGGCGGCTACTGGAACTGGTACGGCGGCCGCTACGCCTGGGTGCCGGGCTACTGGGGCCACGCGCGCCCCGGCTACGTCTGGCACCCCTACCACTGGGCGCCGCATGGCGGGCGCTGGGCGATGTCGGGCGGCTGGGCGCGCAGGCACTGAAGCTTCTGCAGCGACGCGCGCGTCACGCGCCGTCGACCAGCAACCGTGCTGCGGCCAGATCCTGCCAGGCGCTGCCCACCGATTTGAACAACGTGATCTCGTTCGCGTCGGTGCGGCCACCGCACTGGCCGCGGCACAATTGCTCGAGCGTGCCCACGGTCGCGTCGGCCGCAAAGGCGCCCTCGGCGATCGCCTGCACCAGGTCGCCGGCCTTGGCGAGCGCCTCGTCCTGATCGATCCACACCCGCGCGCGTGCCACGCAGGCGGCATCGGCCTCGCGCATCTCCGGCGCGAAGCTGCCGATCAGGTCGAGGTGCGTGCCGGGCTGCAGCCACTCGCCGTGGATCAGCGGCTGCGTGGCCAGCGTCGCGCAGCTGACGATGTCGGCCTGCTGCACGGCGGCGCGAAGGTCGTCGACGGCCTCGGCACGCAAACCCTGTTCGCGCAGGCGCTGTGCCAACGCCTGCGCCGCGGCGCTGCGGTGGTTCCACACCCGCACGTGACCGATCGGCCGCACCGCCGCCATCGCGGCGGGAATCAGCGATGCGACGCTTCCGGCGCCGACGACCAGCAACCGCGCCGCATCGGCGCGCGCGAGAAACGACGCGGCCAACGCCGACACGCCCGCGGTGCGCCGCGAGGTCAGCACCGCGCCGTCGATCTGCGCCAGCGGCACACCGGTGGCGGCATCGAACAGCGTGTATGCCGCATGCACCGACGGCAAGCCACGCGCACCGTTGCCGGCGAACACCGTGACGTTCTTGATGCCGAGGTAGCGGCCCACCTGCCAGGCCGGCATCGACAGCAACCGGCCCGCGGCCTCGCCCTCGCCGATGGCGTGCACCTGGCGCTCCGGCACCACGCAGCCTTCGACCGCCAGCGCGCGCAGTGCGGCGATCAACGCCGCCATCGGCAGGCGCTGGTGCGTGGCGTCGGCATTGAAGCTGCGCATCGGCGGCCACTGTAGCAACGGCCTGCGCTGCGGCAATGACCGGACCCCGTCCGTTCAGTTGCCGTTCAGGCATGTGACGAGTTGCGTGCGCAACCGCCCAGGGCGTCAACCAAACGACTGCTCGCGCGTGAAGGATCCAGGTCGATCGACTCCGCTGCGTATGCAGCCGAATCGAGAAGCCCATTCAAAGCCACCTCTCCACGAAAGTGACCTCATGACCAAGCTGATCACCCCCCTCGCCCTCGCCATCGCCGCCGCGCTGGCCGCACCGGCCATGGCCGCCACGCCGGCGAAGGGCAGCGAGCCGGCTGCCGCCGCCAGCGCCCCGGCCAAGCACAAGAAGACGTCGCACAAGCAGCAGAAGACCCACAAGACCACGGCCCAGAAGGAACAGGCCGCCAAGGACGCTGCGCCGAAGCAGTAATCCGGCGGTCATCCGGTCGTCGACGCAAGGGCAGGGTCACCCCCTGCCCTTGTCGCTTTCGGACGAATGATCGGCGGGGATGCGGCTGCGCACCAGCTCGATGTGACTGCGCAGTGCGTACAGCTCGTCTGCATACGACAGCGGGATATGCACCCGCCCGACCTTGTCTTCGATGGCATCGAGGTCCCCATGCAGCTCGGCGGCCGGCCGCGTGCCGATCGAATCCTCGACTGCACGCAACTGCCCGTACCAGCGAAACACCCGCGAGCGGATGCGGAACTCGTACAGCGGCGGCACGACCCGCGACAACGGGATCAGCACTGCGATGATCGAGATCAGCACCACGGCCATGCGCTCGACCAGATTGGCCAGCCAGAACGGCAGATAGCGCTGCAGCCACGGCCGCCCGTCCTTGTAGAAGCGCGCGGCCTCCGGCGAGATCGCGATCGTCGTGTTGCGCGTGTTCGGAAACTCGCCCTTGCGGTGAAACCAGCCAGGGCCGCCGTGCACCTGCGCGGCCGCCTGCACCAGCAGCTGCTGCAGCGCCGGGTGCGTCGTGTCACGCACCACCAGCATCGCGGTGGGCGCGATCATGCGCACGGCGTGCGGCGGCTGGTCCTTCGCCAAGTCGACGATGCCACGCGGCAGCACCACCGCGCTGAGGAACGCAAAGCGCCGCGCATAGGCCTCGGACTGCGCAAAATCGAACAGCCGCACACCCGGCGTGCGCAGCAGCATCTGCACCATCAGCGACTCGGGCGCCGAGACGAACACGAGCGCATCGCTGCTGCCTTCGAGAAACGACACCACGGCCGGCGTCGTGGTTTCCTGAAGCATGGTCAATGCGCCGACATCGACCTCGTTGGCCTCGAGCAGCTGCTTCAGCAGCAGGCGCGTGCCGCTGCCGTCGGTGCCACCCTGGATGCGCCAGCCCTTCAGTTGAGCGAGACTGCTCACCTCGGGGTTCTTCAGCAGGCGCCGCGCCGAATCCTCGCGGTAGAAGAGCCACACGGGCTCGTAAAACAGGCTGCCGAGCGACATCAACTCCTCGTCCGCGTCGTCGTCGGTGCGAGCGGGGCCCTCGACACCGCCTTGCACGAACGCGGCGTCGACGCCGGAGTTCGGATCGCGCAGAAGCGCCAGGTTCTCGACGGCGCCCTGCGTATTGCGCAGTTCGACCTTGATGCCGTCGGCGGCCAGCAGCTTGGCGTAGCGCGTGCCGAACTCGGCGTACGCGCCGCGCTCGGCGCCGGTGGCCAGCACCATGCGGCGCGGCGGCGTCGGGTTGAGCAGCCAGTAGGCGCCGACCAGCAGCACCAGTGTCAACAGCACGAAGGGCACGCTGGCGGCCAGCAGGTCGCGCCCCGACACCAGCGTATGGCGGATTTTGTTCGGCATGCGGTGTCGCTTCATCGGGTGCGAACGATACAGCGCGCCGACGCGAGGTGCCGCCGGCACCGCCTCAGGCGTCGGGGACCAGCCGCCGTTCGATGCGGCGGTCGGGCACCAACCAGATCAGCGCCACCGCGACGTACAACCCGCACGCGATCCAGGCGCTGACGAACGCCAGCGGGATCGCCGCCAGGTAGAACAGCGGCGAGGCCTTGCCCTTCCAGTCGCGGCCCACCGCCAGCGCCAGCGCGCACTCGGGGCCGTTGACCGCGACGATGCGTTGCTGCAGGTTGTAGTAGGCGATCGCCGCCATCAGCAGCACCACGCCATAGAGCGCGGTCGGCAACGCGGCGAAGTGGTTCTCGCCCATCCAGCCGGTGGCGAACGGGAACAGGCTCAGCCAGAACAGCAGGTTCAGGTTTGCCCACAGGACGCCCCCGCTGGTCCTCTGCGTCACGTGCAGCATGTGATGGTGGTTGTTCCAGTAGATACCCACGTACACGAAGCTCAGCACGTAGCTGAGGAACACCGGCCACAGCCGGTGCAGCGCCTCGACCGACGCATCGTGCGGGACCTTCATCTCCAGCACCATGATCGTGATGATGATCGCCAGCACACCGTCGCTGAACGCCTCGAGTCGCCCCTTGCCCATCCGCGTCGCCCCCGATCGAGGTGACAATCATGCCGGCTCCCAGGCGGGCCGGCATCTCCTTGACATGACCCTGCGTTCTCTCCTGCGCGCCGCGGCGCTCGGCGCATTGGCCGCGGCCGGCCTGGCCGTGCAGGCCGCCACGCTGCGCATCGCCAGCGCGTTCGACCCGCAGACGATGGACCCGCACGCGCTGGCGCTGCTGTACCACTCGCGGGTGGCGTACCAGATCTACGACTCGCTGGTCGGCCGCGACGAGAACTTCCGGCTCGAACCGGCGCTGGCCGAGTCGTGGCAGATGGTGAGCCCCACCACCTGGCGCTTCAGGCTGCGCAAGGGTGTCAGGTTCCACGACGGCTCGCCCTTCACCGCCGACGACGCGGTGTTCTCGATCGAGCGCACGCTGGGCCAGACGTCGCAGCGCGCGTTCGCGCTGCGAGGCCTCACGGCGGTCAAGAAGGTCGACGAGCAGACGATCGACTTCGTCCTCGCCGCACCCGACGCCGTGTGGCCCGAGAAGCTGCAGTACGTGGCGATGATGAGCAAGGCATGGTGTGTGCAACACGGCGCTGAGAAGTCGCAGGACTTCAACGGCAAGCAGGAGATGTTCACGGTGCGCAACGCGATGGGCACCGGGCCGTTCAGGCTCGAGCGCTACGAGCCCGACGTCCGCGTCGTGCTCAAGCGCCACGACGCCTGGTGGGGCTGGGCCGACAAGCGCTCGGGCAACCTCGACACGGTGACCTTCACCAGCATCCGGTCCGACGCCACGCGGCTGGCCGCGCTCAGCTCTGGCGAGGTCGACCTCGTGCTCGACCCGCCGTTCCAGGACGTCGAGCGGCTGAAGAGGGACCCGAGGCTCGCGATCACGACCACCGAGGACATCGGCACCCAGTACTTCACGTTCGACCAGGCGCGCGACGAGCTGCTGTACGGTGACGTCAAGGACCGCAACCCGTTCAAGGACCTGCGCGTGCGCCAGGCGGTGGCGCATGCGCTGAACATCGAGCTGATCGTGCAGAAGGTGCTGCGCGGCCAGGCGACACCCACCGGCAGCCTGATCTCGCCGCGCGTCGACGGCTACGACAAGGCGCTCGACCAGCGGCTGGCCTACGACCCCACGAAGGCCAGGGCGCTGCTGGCCGATGCCGGCTACCCCAACGGCTTCGGGGTCACGATCGATTGCGTCAACGTCGGCTACCGCGAAGCGGTGTGCCAGGCCGCGGCGGCGATGCTGACGCAGGTGGGCATCCGCGTGCAGGTGCGCGCCTCGCCGACCAACCAGTTCTTTCCGCGCCTGTCCACCGGCAACACCAGCTTCGTCGAGTTCGGCTGGACGGCGGCGCCCGACCCGTGGACCACGCTGAACGGGCTGTTCCGCACCTTCGACGCCGGCGGCATGGGCACCTTCAACGCCGGGCGCTACAGCAACCCCAAGCTCGACGCGCTGATCGACGCCGTGCGCACCGAGCCCGACCTCACCAAGCGCCGCGCCCGCGTCGGCGTCGCGCTGCGCATGCTGCACGACGACCTCGCCTACGTCCCGCTGTACCGCCGGCACCTGAACTGGGCGATGAAGAAGAACGTGTCGGTCGCGATGTGGCCCAACGACACGATGGAGCTGCGGTGGGTGAGGGTGCGCGAGCCGCGCGGTGCAAACTGAGCGATCGGTGCGGGTGCCGCCGGCTCAGCCGTCGCCAAGCGTGTCGCGGCGGCACAGCCGCCACAGCGTCAGGTCGTAGGCGATCTTCAGCGCGCCGCACAGCACCAGCGGCGCCGCCAGAGCGCCGGTGGCCAACAGCGCACCGCTCAATGCCGGGCTCAACGCAGCGGCCAGGCTGCGCGGCACCGCGGTGAAGCTGGCGGCCGCAGGGCGTTCGGCCGGCGTGACCACCGCCATCACGTACGCCGAGCGCGTCGGCACGTCCATCTGCGACAGAGCGGCGCGCACCGACAGCAGCAGCAGCGCCAGCGGCAGGTTCGGCGAGAGCGCGGCGAGAATCAGGCACACGTTGGCCGGGATGTGCGTGAAGACCATCGTGTTGAGCAGGCCGATGCGCGTGGCCACGGCCGGCGCGGCGAACTGCGACGCCGCGCTGAGCGCGCCGGTCCAGAAGAAGAACGTGCCGGCCTGCGCGAGCGTCAGCCCGAAGCGCTGCAGCAGCCACAGCGTCATCAGTGAATTGACAATCAGGCCACCGGCGAAGGCGTCGATGCTGAACAACGCAGCCAGCCGCACGACGATGTGCCGCGACGGCCCGAGCGGCGCCGTCGGTGTCGTCTGGGCCTGCATGCGCGGGACGCCTCGACGATAGAGCCACCAGACGGCGACCCCGGCGACGGCGTAGAGCGCGAACATCGCGCGCATCGCCTGCAGCCGCGACCAGCCGGCGTGATGCTCGAGCCAGTCCGGGGCGCCGGTCGCCAGCGCGCCGACGGCCGCGCACAGCGCGCCAATCACGCTGTAGCGCGCGAACAGCGCGGTGCGCGCCGGCCCGGCGGCGCTGGCGGCGATGCGCGCGTGTTCCAACGGCAGGAACGCGCTGACGTCGCCTGCGCTCGGATTGAGCGTGCCGACGAACGCCACCACCAGCAGCGGCCAGAACGACGCCAAGCCGGCGAAGCTGACGCCGGTGGCCACCATCAGCCACGCCATCGCTCGCAGCAGGCTGCCCGCGGCGAAGCGGTGGCCCCACGCGCCGACCGCGATCGTCGCCAGCGCCGAACCGAGCAGCGTGGTGGTGGCAAGCACACCCACTTCGACGGTGCCCAGGCCGAGTGCCAGCAAGTAGGCCGGCAGCAGCACCGCCATGTAGCCGTCGGCCAGCGCGCGCACCCCGCGCGCGGCCAGCACGCGCCACACCGTCGCGTCGCTGCCCGCGGGCAACAGCCTGCGCGCCCATGCCGCCGTGCGCGCACCGATCGAGGAGGGTCCGATCACGCGAAAGCCAGCGTCTTGCCCCCGATTGCGCGCCAGGCCGCATGCCCGCCTGCCATGTACCTGGCATCGAAGCCGGCGTCGCGCAGCGCGATGGCGGTACGGCAGCCGACGTGGAAGCCGTATGCGCAGAACACGACCACCGGCTGCGACTTCGACAACTCGCCCGCCCATTCGTGCACGCGCTCGGGGTCGCGCCAGGTGGCGCCTTCCATAATGTTCTGGGTGCGCGACACGTAGTGCCGCGGCCGCGCGTCGACGACCTGCACCGGCTCGCCGCGTCCCAGCATCGCGCTGACCTCCTCCACCGACACGCTGGCCAGGTCGCCGAACTCGGGCTGCAGCAGCGGCCGCGGCGGCGCCACCTGGCAGGCATCCTCGTAGCGCGCCTGCACCGCGTTCCAGTCGATGTTGCGCATGTAGGCGTCGATGTAGGCGCGGGCGTTGGCACCGAAGTCGATGTGGTACGCGTGCTCGTACATGTCCAACGCCAGGATTGGTATGCCGCCAGCGATGCTCTGGCTGTGCTCGGCGCCGACCTGGTTGATCAGGCGGTGGTCGCGCGGCACATAGCTCAACAGCACCCAGCCCGAGCCGCCGCCCAGCGCGGTGGCCATCGCGATGAACTCGTCGCGCCAGCGGTCCACCGAGCCGAAGTCACGCGCCAGCGCCCGCGCCATCGCCTCGGTGGAACGACCGTCACCGAACGCCAGGCAGGCGAAGTACAGCTCGTGCAGCAGCGTCGAGTTCAGCGCGACCAGCTCCTCGCGCTTCAGGCCGTTGACCACGTGCGTCGGCGCGGTCTTGAAGTCCAGCGCCTCGAGCTGCGCGCTGATCGCATTGAGGCGCCGCATCGCGCCGCCGTAGTTGTTCTCGTAGTGGCTTTCGATCAGCTTCAGCGACAGGCCGTTCAAGGTCCAGGGACGGCATTGGATGGGGGTGAGTGCATAGCGCATCGCAGAAATCCCGTGTCAGCGGAGATGAGAGAAACGAGTCAGGCGCAAGGTCGAGGCGTTCAGCTCGTCGGCGGTAGCCGGTCGGACGCCCCGCCCTGGCACGAGCGGCACCAGGCATACAGCGCGTCGTACATGACCAGGCCGTGGCGCAGCATCTCGTGGTCGTCGGCATGCAGGCGCGACAGGCCGAGCGAGATCGCGTACAGGCCGGCCGACTGCGGCGTCAGGTCCAGCCGCGACGTGTCGGCGCCGCGCACGATCGTGGCGAGCTGCGCCAGCGCCGGGTCGTCGAGTTCGTACTTGGCGAGAAAGGCATCGAAGCTGCACAGCTCGCCAACGTGGCTCAGTTCGACGTCGGGCACGTCGTACGGCGTGGCACCGGTCTCGCGCGCCACGCGCGCGACGTCGGCCGCCGGCACGTAGAGGAACTCGGGGTCGCGGTCGATGAAGCGCGCCACCAGCCAGGGGCACGCGATGCGGTCGATCTTCGGGCGTTCGCGGGTGACCCACTTCATGGCTGGCTCCTTGCGATCGGTTGCACCGGCTGCGCCGCGTCGCGCCACGCCGCGATGCCGCCGTCGAGATGACGTGCATCGACGCCGAGCGCGCGCAGCGCGGCGGTCAACCCCTGGCTGATCTCGTGGCCGAACGCGCAGTAGACGACGGCGGGTCGCGCGGTGGGGATCTCGTCCTTCCAGTCGAGCCAACGCGCCGGATCGCGCCACTGGCCGCCGGCGATCTCGTCGCCGTCGGCCGCGCGCTTCTCGGCCCGGCGCACATCGAGCAGCGTGAACGCCGTCGAACCGCGCTGCCACAGCGCGAGCTCGGACACGGTGACGTGGTTCATGGCACCCCTCCGGTGAACTGGTTGCGGCCCCAGTGGACGAATAGACCGACCACGGCACAGGTGGCGATCACCTCGATCACGCCGCGCCTGAAGCGGAACAGCGCGATCGCTGCGACCAGCGCGATCAGCGCGGCGGGCCACTCGAACGGTCCCGCCGCGCCGTGCGGCCACAGCACGTGCCAGCCGAAGAAGATCGCCAGATTGACGATCACGCCGACCACCGCGGCAGTGATCGCGGTCAGCGGCGCGGTGTACTTCAGGTCGCCGTGCGTGGCCTCGACCATCGGGCCGCCGGCGAGGATGAAGACGAACGACGGCAGAAAAGTGAACCAGGTCACCAGCGTTGCCGCCAGCGCACCGGCGACGAAACGATGCTCGGGCCCGAGCATGGTCGCGAGGTCGCTCGCCTGCCAGCCGCCGACGAAGCCGACGAACGCGACCACCATGATCAACGGGCCCGGCGTGGTCTCGCCCAACGCGAGGCCGTCGATCATCTGCGTGCCGCTGAGCCATCCCTGCTGCACGACGGCGCCTTGGTAGACGTACGGCAGCACCGCGTAGGCGCCGCCGAACGTCAGCAGCGCCGCCTTGGTGAAGAACCAGCCCATCTGCGACAACGTGCCCTGCCAGCCTTGCAGCGCGGCGACGAACGCCAGCGGCATCGCCCACAGCACGAGACCCGCCGCGACCACCGTCGCCAGCCGCACGCTGCTGTAGCGCGCGTGCGCAGGGGTCGGCGTGTCGTCGTCGATCAGTGCGCGCTCGTGCCGACCTAGCTTGGCCTCATGCCCGCCGCCGGCACGAAAGCGCGCCGGCGCGATGCGGCCGCCGACGATGCCGACGACCGCCGCGCCGAGCACGATCAACGGGAACGGCGCCTGCAGCGCGAAGATCGCGACGAACGCCGCGGCAGCGATCGCCCACAGCCAGGCGTTCTTCAACGCGCGCGAGCCGATGCGGTGCGCGGCGTGCACGACGATCGCGGTGACTGCCGGCTTGATGCCGTAGAACAGGCCTGCCACCAGCGGCTGCGTGCCGAACGCCATGTAGATCCACGACAGCGCGATCAGGATGAACAGCGACGGCAGCACGAACAGGCCGCCGGCGACGATGCCACCCCACGTCCGATGCATCAGCCAGCCGATGTAGGTGGCCAGCTGCTGCGCCTCGGGGCCGGGCAGCACCATGCAGTAGTTCAGCGCGTGCAGGAAGCGCCGCTCGCTGATCCAGCGCCGTCGCTCGACCAGCTCGGCGTGCATGATCGCGATCTGCCCCGCGGGCCCGCCGAAGCTGATGAAGCCGAGCCTGAACCAGAAGCGGAAGGCCTGCCAGAAGCTCACCGACTGCGGCGCTGCCGCGGTCGACACCGGGTTGATCGCACTCACCGCGCCGCCTCCTTCTCGAAAGCGACCAGCAGGCCTTCGAACACGCCGGCCGCGGCGAGCAGCAACCGATCGTCGTCGACGATCGCGTCGCGCATGCCGGCCAGCACGCGCTCGACACCGGGTGCCTCGGGCGGCAGCACGCCGCCGGCATCGAGCCCGTGCACGAGCACGCCCAGCCGCAACAACGCCGGGGTTTCGAGGCCGAAGCTGGCCAGCAGCGTTTCGAACGTCACGCGCGCGCCCACGTGCGTGAAGGTCGCGCCGTCGAAGTCGAAACCGAGCGCGCGCTTCGGGCAGTCCGCCGGCGACTTCAGCCACACGAACCGTGCCTGCGGGTCGATGAAGCGGCGGATCAGCCACGCGCTGGCCAGCCGATCGACCCACGGCCGCCGGCGGGTCGCCCACACGCGGCGCTGGTACTCGGCGAGGTCGAGCCGTTCGATCGCGGTGGGGACGGCTGCATGCGGCTCGTCGGGCGCCGCGGCGCGGGCGGCGTCGGCCTCGAGCGCGGCCAGCGCGGCCGCGGTCTGGCGCTGTGCCTCGCCGGGGAAGAAGTCGATCGCCGTCAGCTGCTCGAATGCCTTGCGCAGCTTGCGGCCCTGCTTCACCACCTGCGCAGCCGTGTCGCCGTCGAGCGCGGCACGGCAGTTGGCGATCTCGGTCAGCAGCGCGCCGAACTCCGGCCCACGATCGAACAGCACGCGCGGATCCCGCGCATCGGCAGGCTCGCCGGTGAAGACCTGCGCGTCACCGCCGCTGTCGCGCACGTCGTCGGCCACCGCGCGCAACGTGGCATCGTGCGGGTCGCCGTCGGGCAGCAGGTACACACCATCGCGCAGCACCGCGGCACCCGCGGCCTTGAGCGACCGCCACGCGCGCATGCGGGCGGTGGCGTTTTCGGTGGGCAGCGACAACACGAGCAGGTGCCAGATCATTGTGTTGCATACTCTACAGCATGTTATTATCTCTACACTAGCAAGTCCAGACTGATGGTGGGGTGACCTGCGCGGTCGTGCGAATGCGCGCGCCTTCGCTCGGCG
>DATIFD010000429.1:0-6558 GCA_035455385.1 Burkholderiaceae bacterium | reverse complement strand
CATCGACAGCGCGCGCAGCCTGCTCGAGACGGCGCTACGACACGACCCCGACTACGCGATGGCCCATGAGAACCTCGGCGACGTCTACGTCCGGCTGGCCCAGCGCGAGTTCGAGCGCGCCGCCACCGCCGGCCGCACCGAGGCATCGCTGCAGCGCAAGCTGAAGGCGGCGCGCGAGCTGGCCAGTGCAGCCGGCGCGTCGGCCAGGCCGTGACCCACACCACCCACCCGGAGGACTGCACACGATGACCACCCCCCTTCGCTGGCTGATCACCCTGCTGCTGGCCTGCGCTTCCGGCCAAGCCGCGTTGGCACAGACCGTGAAGCTCGCCACCAGCATGGGCGACATCGTCGTCCAGCTCGATGCCGACAAGGCGCCCAAGACGGTGGCCAACTTCGTGCAGTACGTGAAGGACGGCCACTACGACGGCCTGATCTTCCACCGGGTGATCAGCAGCTTCATGATCCAGGGCGGCGGCTACGACGCCGACATGAGAGAGCGCGCCACGCGCGCGCCAATCCCGCTGGAGAGCCGCAACGGCCTGTCGAACCGGCGCGGCACGATCGCGATGGCGCGCACCAACGTGCCGGACTCGGCGACGTCGCAGTTCTTCATCAACGTCGTCGACAATCAGCGTCTGGACGCGGCCAATTCACCCGATGGCAACGGCTACGCGGTGTTCGGCAAGGTGGCGTCGGGCATGGACGTGGTCGACAAGATCCGCGAAGTCCCGGTCGGCAACAGGGCCGGCCACCAGAACGTCCCCCAGCAACCGGTGGTCATCCGCAAGGCCACCTTGGAGAGCAGCAAATGACCAAGACGGTCGAGTTGACCACCAGTGAAGGCACGATCCGCGTCGAGCTCGACGACGTCAAGGCGCCGGCCAGCACCGAGAACTTCCTCGCCTACGTGCGTGCGGGCCACTACGACGGCACGGTGTTCCACCGCGTGATCAAGGGCTTCATGGTGCAAGGCGGCGGCTTCGAGCCTGGCATGAAGCAGAAACCCACGCGCGCGCCGATCACCAACGAGGCCAACAACGGCTTGAAGAACGCCAAGTACACGCTGGCGATGGCACGCACGTCGGCGCCTCACTCCGCCAGCGCCCAGTTCTTCATCAACACCGTCGACAACGACTTCCTCAACTTCCGCGCCGAGACGCCACAGGGCTGGGGCTACGCGGTCTTTGGCCGCGTGGTCTCGGGCACCGACGTGGTCGACAGGATCGAGGGCGTGACCACCGGCCGCAAGGGCATGCACGACGACGTGCCAATGCAGGACGTGGTGATTCAAAAGGCCGTCGAGGTCTAGCCCTTTCAGCCGCAGTGCAGGAGTCCGCTGGCATCCCGGCTGCGTCAGCGCCGCTGGCGCTGCACCACTTCGACGCGCCGGCTGGCTGGCACGCGATCGAGGTGTTGTCCGATGTGCACCTGCAGCCCGAGGCGCCAGGCACCGTCGAGGCCTGGCGCGAGCAGATGCACGGCAGCGACGCCGATGCGGTGCTGATTCTCGGCGACCTGTTCGAGGCGTGGGTCGGCGACGATTCCCGCCACGACGCGTTCGAGCACCGCGTGGCCGAGGTGCTGCGCGAAACCGCGGTGCGCAAGACCGTGGCCTTCATGCCGGGCAATCGCGACTTCATGCTCGGAGACGCCATGCTCGCGCACTGCGGCATGCAAGGGCTGGCCGATGCGACGGTGCTGCACGCGTTCGGTCGCCGCACGGTGCTCAGCCACGGCGACGCACTGTGCCTCGAGGACGTGGAGTACCAGAAGTTCCGCGCGATGGTGCGCAGTCCGGCCTGGCGTGCCGCGGCGATGCTGCTGCCGTTGGCGCAGCGCCGTGAACGCGCGCGATCGATGCGCGACGCCAGCACGGCGCACCAGGCCCAACGCTCGCCCGCACTGTGGGCCGACGTCGATGCCGCCGCGGCGTTGCAGTTGCTCGATGCCGCGGGCAGCGACACGCTGGTCCACGGACACACGCACCGCCCCGGCCGCACCGTGCTGTCGCCCACCGCGGTGCGTCACGTGCTGTCGGACTGGGATTTCGACGGTCCGACGCCGCGCGGCAACGTGATCCGCATCACCGCGCAGGGCGTGCAAGCCGTGCCCGCCCTCGCCCTCGGCGCGCGAGCCCGGTGATCGGCGGCTGGCTGGCGCGCCTGCGCGCGCAACGCGAGCGGCGCATCGTGCAACGGCGCGCCATCTCCGAGGCGCTGTGGCTCGAGACCCTCTCGTCGCTGCCGTTCCTGGCCACGCGCGGCGATGCCGACCTGGCCGAACTGCGGCGCCTGACGAGCCTTTTCCTCGACGAGAAGGAGTTCAGCGGTGCCGGTGGGCTGACCGTGACCGATGCGATGGCGGTGCGCATCGCCGTGCAGGCGTGTTTGCCGGTGCTGCACATCGGGCTGGCCCCGTACCGCAGTTTCGTCGGCATCGTGGTGCACCCCGACGAAGTGGTCGCGGCGCGCGAAGTGGTCGACGACGACGGCGTCGTCCACAACTACGACGAGGTGCTGAGCGGCGAGGCGATGGGCGGTGGCCCGCTGATGCTGTCGTGGACCGACGTGCGCGATGCCGGCGAATCAGCCGACTGGGCGTACAACGTCGTGATCCACGAGTTCGCGCATGTGCTCGACATGGCCGACGGCGAGGCCGACGGCGTGCCGCCGCTGGCGAGCCTGGAGCAGCGCGAGCGTTGGACGGCGGTGCTCGACGCGGAATACGAGCGCTTCTGCCGCCGCGTCGACGCCGGCCGCGACACCGTGCTCGACCCGTACGGTGCCGAAGGCATCGACGAATTCTTCGCGGTGGCGGTCGAGGCGTTCTTCGTCGCGCCGCAGCCGATGCGCGGCGAGCACCCGAAGCTGTACGCACTGTTCGCCGACTACTTCCAGCAGGACCCGGCGGCGCCACGGCGTTGAACGGAGTCGAGCCAGCGACAGGCGGCCGCCCGGCCGCATCGGGGGAGGGCCTTACACCTGCGTGGTCTCGGTCTTCGGCTTGTCGCTCTTGCGCGGCGGCTGGATGTCGAGCAGGACCTCGCCCTTGTCGTCGATGTCCACCGTCAGGCGCCCGCCGTCGACCAGGCGGCCGAACAACAGTTCGTCGGCCAGCGCGCGGCGGATCGTGTCCTGGATCAGGCGCTGCATCGGGCGCGCGCCCATCATCGGATCGAAGCCCTTCACCGCCAGGTGCTTGCGCAGCGCATCGGTGAACGTGACCTCGACCTTCTTCTCGGCGAGCTGGCTCTCGAGCTGCAGCAGGAACTTGTCGACCACGCGCAGGATGATCTCCTGATCGAGTGCGCGGAAGCTCACCGTGGCGTCGAGCCGGTTGCGGAACTCCGGCGTGAACAGCCGCTTGATGTCGGCCATCTCGTCGCCCTGCTCGCGCTTGGTGGTGAAGCCGATCGTCGCCTTGCCCATCGTCTCGGCGCCCGCGTTGGTGGTCATCACGATGATCACGTTGCGGAAGTCGGCCTTGCGCCCGTTGTTGTCGGTCAGCGTGCCGTGGTCCATCACCTGCAGCAGCACGTTGAACACGTCGGGGTGCGCCTTCTCGATCTCGTCGAGCAGCAGCACCGCGTGCGGCTTCTTGGTGATCGCCTCGGTCAGCAGACCGCCCTGGTCGAAGCCCACGTAGCCCGGCGGCGCGCCGATCAGACGGCTGACCGCATGGCGCTCCATGTACTCGCTCATGTCGAAGCGGATCAGCTCGATGCCCAGGATGTAGGCGAGCTGCTTGGCGACCTCGGTCTTGCCGACCCCTGTGGGGCCGGAGAACAGGAAAGAGCCGATCGGCTTGTCGGGCTTGCCGAGGCCCGAGCGCGCCATCTTGATCGCAGCGGCGAGCGCCTCGATCGCCTGGTCCTGGCCGAACACGACGCTCTTCAGGTCGCGATCCAGGTTCTTCAGCTTGCTGCGATCGTCGCTCGATACCGAGGCCGGCGGGATGCGCGCGATCTTGGCGACGATCTCCTCGACTTCGCTCTTGGTGATCGTCTTCTTGCGCTTGGCCAGCGGCAGGATGCGCTGCGCCGCGCCGGCTTCGTCGATCACGTCGATCGCCTTGTCGGGCAGGTGGCGGTCGTTGATGTACTTGGCCGACAGTTCGGCTGCGGCCTGCAGCGCGCCGACCGCGTACTTGACGCTGTGGTGATCCTCGAAGCGGGTCTTCAGACCCTTCAGGATCTCCACCGTCTGCTCGACGGTCGGCTCGACGACATCGATCTTCTGGAACCGCCGCGACAGCGCCGCGTCCTTCTCGAAGATGCCTCGGTATTCGGTGAAGGTGGTGGCGCCGATGCACTTCATGGCGCCGGTCGACAGCGCGGGCTTGAGCAGGTTGCTCGCATCGAGCGTGCCGCCCGACGCGGCCCCGGCGCCGATCAGCGTGTGGATCTCGTCGATGAACAGGATCGCGTGCGGCTGGTCCTTCAGCGACTTCAGCACGCCCTTCAGGCGCTGCTCGAAATCGCCCCGGTACTTGGTGCCCGCCAGCAGCGCGCCCATGTCGAGCGCGTAGACGCTGCTCTGCGCCAGCACCTCGGGCACGTCGTTCTGCGTGATGCGCCAGGCCAGGCCCTCGGCGATCGCGGTCTTGCCGACCCCGGCCTCGCCGACCAGCAGTGGGTTGTTCTTGCGGCGCCGGCACAGCACCTGAATGACCCGCTCGACCTCGGCCTCGCGGCCGATCAACGGGTCGATCTTGCCGTCGCGCGCCAGCTGGTTGAGGTTCTGCGTGAACTGCTCGAGCGGGGAGCCCTTGCTGTCGCCGCTCTCTTCCTTCTCGCTCTCGGCGCCGCCCTCGTTGCTCTTGGGCGCCTCGGGCGGATCGCTCTTCTTGATGCCGTGGGCGATGTAGTTCACGACGTCCAGGCGTGTCACGCCCTGCTGGTGCAGGTAGTACACCGCATGCGAATCCTTCTCGCCGAAGATCGCCACCAGCACGTTGGCGCCGGTCACTTCCTTCTTGCCGGAACCGGTGGACTGCACGTGCATGATCGCGCGCTGGATCACGCGCTGGAAGCCAAGCGTCGGCTGCGTGTCGACCTCTTCGGTGCCGCCGACCGTCGGCGTGTTTTCCTTGATGAAGGTGGTCAGGCTCTTGCGCAGGTCCTCGATGTTGGCGGCACAGGCGCGCAACACCTCGGCGGCCGACGGGTTGTCCAGCAGCGCGAGCAGCAGGTGCTCGACGGTGATGAACTCGTGCCGCTGCTGTCTGGCCTCGACAAAGGCCATGTGCAGGCTGACTTCCAACTCTTGCGCAATCATGCAGCCTCCATAATGCACTGCAGCGGATGCCCTGCGCGGCGCGCAGCGGCCAGAACCAGTTCGACCTTGGTGGCGGCCACGTCCTTGGAGTAAACCCCGCAGACGCCGCGCCCCTCGTGGTGGATTTTGAGCATGATCTGCGTGGCCGTCTCGAGATCACGCTTGAAGGTTTGCTGCAGCACCATCACGACGAACTCCATCGGCGTGTAGTCGTCGTTGAGCATCACCACCTGGAACATGCGCGGCGGCTTGGTCTTCGCCGTCTTGCGCTCGACCACGACCGCGCCCTGCCCGCCGTCCTGACGCGTGACGGTCGGCGCTTTCGGCGGCAATTTCGGGGTCTCGGGAGGCATGGCTCATTCTATCGAGTTGGCTTTCGCTGGGTGTCCAGGGCGGTCATGTTGTGGCGTCAGCCCCCATGTCAAGCCGTGAAAATGGCGACAGGCGCAGGCTTGTTTCCCACCTCAGCGCCACCCGCGGACGCCTCGGCTCCTCGGGGTCGCACCGGCTTGACACGTTTGGGAACGCCCGCGAAGAATTTCGGGTTGGCCCACGAGGCCACAAACCAAGTTCAAGACACGCTCGGAGGGAGACTGTCATGCCGATAGGCACAGTCAAGTGGTTCAACAATGCCAAGGGATTCGGTTTCATCGAGCCCGAAGGTGGCGGGCCTGACGTCTTTGCGCACTTCTCCGCCATCCGCATGGAGGGCTACCGCACCCTCGAGCAGGGCCGGCGCGTCCGCTACGAACTGGTCGAAGGCCCCAAGGGCTGCCTGGCGCAAGGCATCGAGCCGGTCGACGGCAGCGACTCCACCTGATCGCACGGGCGGCGGCGCACGCACAGCGCGCCACGTCACAGCCGTCTTGGCGCGCCGGGCCGATCGCCGGGCAACCTAAAGGAGCATCGATGACCGGATCGCCCCGCGCCCACGTGCTGGACAAGCTGATCGGCGCCGAGCTGCCGCGGTTCCGGTCGATGGCCGACGTGCGCGCCTTCGAGGACCTGGCGCCGTATGCCGAGCGGATCGCCGCCCAGAGCACCTATGAAGCGCTGCGGCTCGGTGCAGCGCTGAACCCGGCGGCCCCGGCGATCCAATTCCTGGCCAATGCCAATCCGGACGAGGCCCCTGAGACGCTGACGCATGCGCAGTTCCTCGCGCGCGTGACGCAGGCTGCCAACCTGTTCCACACCCTGGGCGTGGGCAGCGGCGGCGTGGTGAGCCTGTTGTTGCCGCTGCTGCCGCAGGCGTTCGTGGCGCTGTTCGGAGCGCAGGCGG
>DATIFD010000428.1:0-3109 GCA_035455385.1 Burkholderiaceae bacterium | reverse complement strand
GGTGACGCCCATGCCGATTTCGTAGTTGGCGGTCTCGGGATTGCCGTATTTGTAGTACAGCATCTCGCCCTGCTCGGTGAACTTGATCTCGCCGTTCACCGTGCCGGGCGGCTGCGACAGGATCGCATCGTAGGTCGGGCCGCCGCCGCGTCCCACCGTGCCGCCGCGCCCGTGAAACAGACGGCATTCGACACCGAAATGCTGCGTCAGCGCGATGATGGAAAGCTGCGCCTGATACAGGTTCCAGTTCGACGCCAGGATGCCGCCGTCCTTGCATGAATCGGAATAGCCGAGCATGACCTCCTGGTGGTTGCCGTTGGCCGCCACCAGCGCGCGGTACACCTTGTTGGACAGCAACTGGTCGAGGATGGCCTCGCTGCGCTGCAGGTCGTCCACCGTCTCGAACAGGGGCGCGATCTGAATCCGGCAGAACCACTCGCGGCCGCTGTGGCCGCACAGGCCGACCAGGCGCGCCAGCAGCATCACCTCCATCACGTGCGACGCGCTGTGCGTCATCGAAATCACATAGGTGCCGAAGACGTCGTCGCCCACTTCGGCCTGCAGCTTGGCCATGCGCCGGAACACCGCGAGCGCCTCGCGCGCCTCGTCGTCCAGTGCGGCATCGTTGACCTCGATCGGGTCGATGTGCCCGATCCAGGCTGCCAGCCGCTGCAGGCGTTCGGCCTCGCCTGCGCCCACGTAGTCGAAATCGGGATCGATCTGCTGCAGCAGCGCAGCGACCGTGCGCGTGTGCACGGTCGACTCCTGACGGATGTCGAGCTGCAGCAGGTGGAAGCCGAAGCTTTCGACCAGGCGGATCAGCGCCTGCAGATCCTGCATGGCGATGATGCGGTCGCCGTGGCTGATCAGCGAATCGCGCACCAGATACAAATCGTCGAGGAAGGCCGCGGCATTCTCGTAGGCGAGGTGCGAGGTGAAGCTCGGCACGTCGGCCAGACACTGATGGACATAGGACAGGTTGGCATCCAGCCGCGCCAGCATCATCGCCGCCATGCGCCGGTAGGGCTCACGGGCGTAGATCTGCACCGCGGTGCCACGGAACACCTGCTCGCCGAAGGCGTCTTCGTATTCCGACAGGCGCTCCAGGAAGGGTCCTGACGGCGTGCACCAGCCGCTGCTGTGGGTGAGCGTCTGCCGCAGTTCCAGCACCCGCGCACGGTACTCGGTGAGCGCCGCCTGCATCTGCGTATGCACCGTCCATTCGGTGACATCGGCCGTCACGAACGGATTGCCGTCGCGGTCGCCACCGATCCACGAGCCGAAGCGGATGAAGCTCGGCACGCTGACCGTGCCGACGCCGTCGGCATTCACGCCGTAATGCTTGCGCAGCGCCTTCTCGAAATAGTAGTAGGCCTTCGGTACCGCCTCGAACAGGCTTTCCCGCACGTAATAGAGGCCGTTTCGGACTTCGTCGCGCACCTCGAGCTTGGCGGTGCGCAGTTCGTCGGTACGCCACATCACCTGGATCTCCGCAGCCAGCTGTGCTTCCAGTTCGCGCTGGTCGTTGACCCCCAGCGTCGGACTGTAAAGCTGGTCGCAGATCAGGAATACCCGGCGCATGCCTTCCATGACCGCACGGCGGCGCGCTTCGGTCGGGTGGGCGGTGAACACCGGTGCATAGTGCAGGCGGTTGACCATCCCCTGCAGCGTCGCGACCGGCATGCCCTGAGCCTTGAGATCGGCCAGCGTACGGTCGAACGAGCCCTCCCAGAGCGCCATGCCGTGCGACAGCATGCGGCGGCGGTTGCGGTGGGCAAAGCTCTCCTCCGCGACGTTGACCAGCTTGAAGTAGCTGGAGAACGCGCGCACGACCAGTTCCACCTTGGCGGCCGGCATGGCGTCGATCATCGCCATCAGTTCGGTGCGGCGCTGCTGGTCTTCCTGCTGCTGGAGTTCCGCGAAACCGCGGCGCAGGGTTTCCACCGCCTCGAACACGTCTTCGCCGGCGAACTGCAGCAACACCTGGCCGAGCAGGGTGCCGAGCAGCTTGACCTGCGCACGCAGGTGGTCATCCGTCAGGAGGGTTTCTGGAGCATTCATGAGTGGAAAGCGGGGTTATTGCGGCAAAGCCGGCTATTTTCTCATATCGGCGCGCATCACCCAACCGCGCGCCGGGCGTTGCGGAACATTCGCAGCCACGGGGCCGCGCCCGTCATGCCATCCGGTTTCCACGACAGCTGCGCGGCGCGGAACACCCGCTCCGGATGCGGCATCAGGATGCTGAAGCGGCCATCGGCGGTGGTGAAGCCGGTGAGCCCCCCGGCCGAACCGTTGGGGTTGAGCGGATAGGTCTCGGTCGGCGCGCCGCGGTGGTCGACGTAGCGCAGCGTCGCCAGAGCCTGCGCAGCGTGCGCCGGGTCGCGGAACCGTACCCTGCCTTCGCCGTGCGACACCGCGATCGGCATCATCGAGGCCGCCATGCCGGCGAAGAAGAGCGAGGGCGAATCCAGCACCTCGACCAGCGCGAAGCGCGCCTCGAACTGCTCCGACAGGTTGCGCTCGAAACGTGGCCACGCGGCCGCCCCCGGGATCAGGTCGTGTAGCTGGCTCATCATCTGGCAGCCGTTGCACACCCCCAGCGCGAAGGTGTCGGCGCGTTCGAAGAACGCCGAAAACTGATCCCTGGCTCGCGGGTTGAACAGGATCGACTTGGCCCAGCCACCGCCCGCGCCCAGCACGTCGCCGTAGCTGAAGCCGCCACAGGCCGCCAGTCCGGTGAAATCGCCGAGGCTCACCCGCCCGGACAGAATGTCGCTCATGTGGACATCGACCGCGGCGAAGCCGGCGGCATCGAACGCGGCGGCCATCTCGACCTGGCCGTTGACGCCCTGCTCGCGCAGCACCGCCACGCGTGGTCGCTTGCCCGTCGCGATGAAGGGCGCGGCGACGTCGTCCTTCGCATCGAAGCTCAGGGCATAACGCAGCCCCGGATCAGAGGCATCGGCGCTGCACGCGAATTCCTGCTCGGCGCACGCCGGGTTGTCGCGCAGCTTCGCCATTTCGTGGCTGGTACGCGCCCAGGCGCTTTGCAGGTCGGCACGCGCCTCGTCCAGGATCATCCGATCCTTGCGCAGCACCCGCACGCGGT
>DATIFD010000427.1:0-3871 GCA_035455385.1 Burkholderiaceae bacterium | reverse complement strand
CGACTTCCGCCCCACGCTGCAATGCATCCGCTGCGGCGCGTGCATGAACCACTGTCCGGTGTACGCGCGCATCGGCGGGCTGGCCTACGGCACCACCTATCCAGGACCGATCGGTTCGATCGTCTCGCCGCACCTGCTCGGGCTCGACCCGACGCGCGACCTGCCCACCGCGAGCAGCCTGTGCGGCGCCTGCGCCGAGGTGTGCCCGGTCGGCATTCCGATTCCGGACCTGCTGATGCAGCTGCGCCGCGCTGCCAAGCACGACGCCGCGCCCGGACACGCACCGCTGACCGGGCAGGCGATCGCGAAGGATTGGCGCGAAGCAATGGCCTGGCGACTGTGGGCGTGGCTCAACGAGCATCCGGTCTGGTACCGCGCGGCGGTCGCATTGGGCCGGCGTCTGCGCGGCCTGACGCCGGCATGGCAGGCCGGCTGGACTGCACACCGCAAACCGCTGCGACTGGCGGCGCGCGGGCTGCGCGAGCGCTTGAAGCCCGGCGCGCGCCGCTAGGGCGCAGCGTTCGCGCGCCGCCGATCACAAGCGGTTCACGCTGGCCACCGACGTTCAGGTCTACGTTCTGCGATCCACGCAGCCCGTGGCAGCGAGGCAGCAACGAGAACAAGAGCGGGCTGCTCGGGCAATACCTGCCCAAGGGCATCGACATCTCGAGCTACTCACAAGCCAAGCTCAACGCGGTGGCGAGACAATTGAACCAGGGGCCGAGGAAGACTTGGCTACCGGACGCTGGCCGAGATGTTCAGCCACACCGTTGCGTCGATCGGTTGAATCCGCCACCCGAAGCGGCTGTTCCGCTCAAGCGCAATGAGCCGCCGAACCGGACTGTGCGCTTACCGTTGGCAGCGTCGATCCATGACCGACGCTCCTTTTCTGTCTTCGCGTAGTGCAGTCTGCGCAGACAGCCATTGACCAGGAGTCCGGCTGCTTTGCGTGGGGCAATGCATGAACCTTCGCGTAAAGGTACCCACGTGATCGGCAAGTTCCTGCGACGTGTCGCAGGTCTCTCAAGCGCTGCGGCACTTGTTGCGTGCGCCCACCTCACACAGTTCGCGCCTGCTGCGGGCGCCAATGCATCCGCCCGGACCTCCGGTGCGGAGCCGGCCGTCGCGACCGATTGCCACCCGTTGCCCGATGCCGGGCAGCCTCAGTTCATCATCGGCTACGGCAGCCTGATGCAGGATGAATCGCGCAAGCGCACCTCACCGCAGGCCGGGGACGCTCGTCCAATCGAGCTGTCGGGGTACCGACGAGGCTGGTTCGCGAGGGGCGACCCGGTTGGGTTCAGCACGACGTACCTGGGTGTCTTGCCAGATGCCCAGGGTCACCTGAACGCGGTGATCTACCGCGTCGAGATCGGCGAGTTGGCCGCGACCGATCAACGCGAAGCGTCGTATTGCCGCAGGAACGTCCCCTTCTCATCCATCACGGCACTGGAGAAGCAGCCTTCCGAAGCGCTGAGCGGCCAGGCCTGGATTTACGTCAACAGCGCCCAGGGCATTGCCACCCCGAGCGCCAGGTTTCCGATCGTGCAGTCGTACGTGGACATATTCGTGTCGGGTTGCCTCGAACAGGAGCAGCGCTTCGAGCTGGAAGGCTTTGCGCGGCAGTGTCTGGCAACCACGCATGACTGGTCAGAGCACTGGGTCAACGACCGTCTGTACCCGAGGCGGCCGTTCATCCACCAGCCGAAGTCGCGCGCCATCGATCTGCTGCTGTCACAGCAGCTGCCGGCGTTCTTCTCGCACATCAAGATCGAAGGGGCATACGCGCCGCCCCTGCCTTGACGTCGACGTGCTTCACGGCCACCGCCAATCGGTCCAGCGCCGGAAGAACAGCTCGACAAGAATCACGCAGGCTAGCGTTCGCGCCGAACACCCATAGCGGACCTTCGGACATGCGGAAGGGTCGTTGATCAAGCCGGGAGTTGCCGCCCGCCCTGGTGACCGGGACACCCGCGCTGGAGCGCACTTGGGCGAGATTGCGGGAACCTAATCCCTGCGCTTGGCGGCGTACTGATCGAAGAACACCCGCCCCACCAACTGCCGGCGGCTGCGTACGCCGAACTTGTCGAACAGCTTCTTCAGGTGTTCTTGCACCGTGTAGGGCGAGATGCCGAGCAAGGCGGAGATATCTTTGGTCGACGCCCCGCGCAGCAGGTGCCGCAGGACCTGTTCCTCGCGCACCGTTACGCCGTAGGCCTGCACAAGTAGCGGCGCGAGCAGCGCGGGCTTGGCCGGTTCGATGATCACGGCCGCATGTCCGGGCGGCCTGCCCTGCGCCAATGCGCCATGGAGCGCGAGCCAGCGACCTGATTTCGCGAGCACGCGCGCCCGCGCCATGCCGGGCGAGGAATCCGAGCGTCCTGCGGCCTGCGCGCGCGCCGCGACCGCGTACACCACGTACGGCAGCTCGCTCGGCCCGCCGCCCTCGGTCTCCGCCAGTTCGGCGAGCAGAGGTGCGGCCGCGGCAGTGATGACGTCGAGCCGCAGCCGGTGATCGAGCAGCACCAGGCCCGGTGCGTCGGCGGAGGGATCCGCCTTCTGCGCCTCGGCTTGCAGCAACGCCGTGCGCACGCCTTGCGCGAGGTAACTCGAGACCTCGGTGAGCAGGGAGGCCTCTGCGGGGGTGAAGTCCGGCGAGGACGGCGGCCTGAGCAGACCCACCGCGCCCCAACCCGTGTCCTGGGTGACGAAGGCCGCGCGCAATTCCGCTCCCAACCCGAACGGCCGGATCAGCTCGCGGTAGCGTCGGCTACGCTGCGGCTCGCCGCCTGTGGCCTCGCTCAAAATTCCGCTGCGCCGCCGCGCGTTTGCGAGTGTCGCGAATTGATTGAAGTCATCGTACAGATATTCGAGCTCGCTCGCGCGCGGGTTCTCGAACGGAAGATTCTCGACGTAGTGACTCGTCTCCAGCAGCGTCGCTGGATCGAGCGTGTGCCAGCAAGCCGCGTCGAATGGAACCGCCTTGCGCAGCACGCGTGAAGCATGGTCAAAGAGTTCGGGCAGGCCGTGCCCGGCATGCGCGACGCGGTTCATGGCCGCGTGCGCTTCGGCGAAGACTCTTTGCTGACTCACGCCCCGCAATATTCCACGCGACGGCCGGGATGCCAATCCCTCCAGATTTCTGGTATGGCGGCGGGCCGGCGCACCGCTCTAGTCTTCCATGCAGCCATCGAACGAAAGGAGTCCACACATGGAGACCGCGGCACCCGGCACCGCAAAGCCACGGCTTGATTTTTCCGTGGGCTTGCTTCGCGCCGATCAGCTGCAAGAGGCCGACCGGATTTTCCGGCTGGCCTTCGGCACGTTCGTGGGCCTTCCCGATCCCCTGCAGTTCATGGGCGACGCCGACCTCGTGCGGCCGCGCTGGCGCGCGAGCCCCGACAGCGCGTTCTGCGCCGAAGGGGCGGATGGCACGCTGCTCGGGTCGAACTTCGCCAGCAACTGGGGCAGCGTCGGTTTCTTCGGCCCGCTGACCGTGCGGCCGGACCTGTGGGGGCGCGGAATCGCACAGCGGTTGCTCGAGCTGGCGATGGTCGCCTTCCGCAGTTGGGGCACCGCGCATGTCGGCCTGTTCACGTTCCCGCACAGCCCGATGCACCTGGCTCTCTATCAGAAATTCGGCTTCCGCCCGCGCGCGCTGACGTCCGTGATGTCGAAAGTCGTCACCGCGAGCGCCGGTGACAGCCGGGCGATTTTCCGTTTCACCACTGCGAGCCAGGACGAGCGCACGAGCGCGCTGGATGCTGCGAGAGAGCTCACTGAAGCGGTGAATTCCGGCCTCGACGTCAGACCGGAAATGCAGGCCGTGCTCTCACAGGGAACCGGCGAGGTCGTGATGCTCCGGGACGAC
>DATIFD010000426.1:0-17513 GCA_035455385.1 Burkholderiaceae bacterium | reverse complement strand
TGGCTCAGCGCCGGCGAACGGCTGTTCGCCGGCACCTTCCTGCAGCGGCACGGAGTCGGGCCGGCGGACCGGCTGATCGCGATCCACCCGTTCGCCACCAACAAGCCGCGCGCCTGGCACGAGGACGAGTTCATCGCGCTGGCCAGCCGCCTGCAGGCCCGGCACGGCGGCCGGGTCATCGTGTTGGGCGGCCCGGGCGATGCGGCCGACGCGCAGGCGTTTCGCGAGCGCATCGCGCCGACGCCGATCGTCGCCGTGGGCAATACCAACCTGCGCCAGACGATGGCGCTGCTCGAGCGCTGCGAGCTGCTGGTGTGCAACGACAGCGGCATCATGCACCTCGGCGCCGCACTGCGGCGGCCGCTGGTGGCGCTGTTCGGCCCGCAGTCGCCGGTGAAGTTCGGGCCCTGGGGCGAAGCGAGCGCGGTGGTCTACAAGAAGCTGCCGTGCAGCCCGTGCCGGCAGAAGTTCTGGACCGAATGCCAGCCGTCGGCGCGCGGCAAGCCCGCGTGCATGGAAGCGATCAGCGTGCAGGACGTGATCGCCGCCGCCGGCGCGCGCTGGCAGACCTGAGAGGACACCGCATGCCCACCCTGCGCACCGACGATGGCGTCCAGCTCTATTACGAAGAGGCCGGCAGCGGAACGCCGATCGTGTTCGTGCACGAGTTCGCCGGCGATCACCGCAGCTGGGAACCTCAACTGCGGTACTTCGCGCGCACGCACCGCTGCATCGCCTACAACGCGCGCGGCTACCCGCCGAGCGACGTGCCCGACAGTGCCGACCGCTACGTGCAGCAGCGGCAGTGCGACGATCTGCTCGCGGTGCTCGATGCGCTGGACATCCGGCGCGCGCACGTCGTGGGCTGCTCGATGGGCGCGTTCGCGACGCTGCACTTCGGCATGCAGCACGCCACCGAGGCCGCCGCCGCACGCGCCGTGTCGTTGACGCTGGTGGGCGTCGGGTCCGGCGCGCACCCGGCGATCTATCGGTCGTGGCAGCGCGAGTGCATCGAGCGCGCGGCGGCGATCCGCCGCGACGGCATGGCGCAACTGACAGCCACCTACGGCCACGGCGCGGCGCGCCTGCAGTACCTGCAGAAGGACCCGCGCGGCTTCACCGAGTTCGCACAGCAGCTCGCCGGCCACTCGGCCGCGGGCTCGGCGTACACGATGGAGGGCTATCAGGGCCGGCGCCCGAGCCTGTACGACCTGACCGACGCGATGGCGGCGATCGACGTACCGATGCTGGTCGTCAGCGGCGACGAGGACGATCTGTGCCTCGAGCCGTCGCTGTTGATCAAGCGCGCCGTGCCGATGGCGGGCCTGGCGATCGTGCCACGCACGGGACATGCAGTGAACCTGGAGGAGCCGGCGTTCTTCAACCGCTTGCTGTCGGAGTTCCTGCTCCAGGTGAGCGAGGGCCGATGGCCGGCCCGCGATCCGCGCACCCGGCCCGAGTCGATCTGGGGGCCCGGCGGTCGGCCGGACTGACACCAGCGATGCGCCCGCGGGTCAGGCGTCGGCTTCGTCGGCCTCGCCGTCGGGGCCGCCTTCCAGCACCGCCTGCGCCAGCGCGTCTTCGCTCGCCGCCGCGCCCACCGCCAGCCACGCGGCGCGACGTTTGGCGCCGGCCGCATTGCTCAGCTGCTGCAGGGCCTCGTCGCGGCAGCGCTGCTCCATCGCGCCACGCGGCATGCCGCACACCGAGCGGAACTTGTCCGACGCGCCGAGGAACTGCGCCGCCAGTTCCAGCCGCCCGCGGCGCACCATCAGGCACGCCAGGATGTCGGCTCGCGCCAGCAGGATGCCGGTGCGACGCAGCAGCGGCAGCGCCTCGCGCACCACGCGCTCGGCCTCGTCGAGGTCGTTCTTCGCGGTGAGCGCGGCAACCAGGCCAACCATCGCGTTGGACAGCGTGAGCCCGGAGTTCGGCGTGCGTCGCGCGCGCTCGGCCAACGCGCGGTAGCGCGCCGCAGCCTCGTCGGCGTTGCCGGCCTCGAGGTGCATGCGCGCGATGTCGTCGAGCAGCACCAGCTCGTAGCGATCGATCGACGCCATCTGCGCCATCTGGAGCGCCAGGGTCGAAGTCTGCAGGGCTTCTTCATGCTGGCCCGATTCGGCGTGCCACAGCCCTTCGACGCGCAGCCGCCGCATGCGATCGGCCAGCGGCCAGCGGTCGGTCTCCATCTCGCGCGCCAGCCGCAGCGCCTCGGCAGCGCCTTCGAGGTCGCCGGCATCGAGCAGAGCCTCGGCCACCTGGCGACGGCAGGCGTGCACGTGGCGCGGGTTCTTCTCCTCGAGGAACAATGCCTCGGCACGGCGGAACGCCTCGACGCAGCGCGCCGACGGCAGCCGCCCGTCGAGCCCGATGCGACCGAACCACTGCCAGTACTGCGCCACCAGCTCGCGCGGCAGCGTGTCGTCGATGCACGACTCCACTTGCAGCAACCGCTCGCGGGCCTCCTGCACCGCACCGTCGACCGCGATGGCCATCGACGGCAGCGTCGCCAGCGCGACGGCGGCCGCGTTGTGGCCGGCCGCGTACGCCCAGTCGAACGCGCTGCGCACGTTGGGCATCTCGGCCAGCACGAGGTCGGTGCGCCGTTGCGCGATCGCCCGCTTGAGCGCCTGCACGGTGGTCTCGGCATGGCGCCGGATCCAGCGGTCGGTCTCGCCGGCAGCGGCCAGCTGCTCCAGCGCATGCTCGCGCGTCGACTCGAGCATGCGGTAGCGCGGACGCAGGTCGCCCTCGGCGATGACCAGCGATTTGTCGACCAGGCTGCTCAAGTGCTCGAGCACCGCCCACGACGCGATGCCGTCGTCGGCCGCCAGCTCCTGCGCGCTCTCCAGCGAAAAGCCGCCGACGAACACGCCCAGGCGCCGATAGGTCGCGCGCTCTGCGTCGTCGAGCAGGCCCAGGCTCCAGTCGAGCGCCGCGCGCAGCGTCTGGTGGCGCTTGGGCGCGACGCGCGAGCCGCCGGTGAGCATGCGAAAGCGCTCGCCCAGGCGATCGCGCACGCCGGCCACGCCGAGCACCGGCACGCGCGCCGCGGCCAGCTCGATCGCCAGCGGCAGGCCGTCGAGGCGGCGACAGATCTCGACCACCGGCGCCGACTCGGCCTCGGTGAGCTCGAAGCGCGGCAGCAGCGCGCGCACGCGCTCGACGAACAGGCGCACTGCGCCATAGGCCGTGGCGTCGTGGCCGCTGGCGGTGGCCTCGGGCACCGCCAGCGGGCCCAGCCGGTAGACCTGTTCGCCTTCGACGTGCAGCGGCTCCTGGCTGGTGGCCAGCACGTGCAGCGCCGAGGCCGAGGTCAGCACGCGCGCGAGCAGCGCATCGACCTCGTCGATCAGCGTCTCGCAGTTGTCCAGCACGAGCAGTGCACGCTGGTCGTGCAGCGCGGTGGCGAGCTCGTCGACCGGATCGCGCAGGCCGGGCAGCGTGAGGTGCAGCGATTGCGCGACCGTCGGCACCAGCAGGCGCGGATCGTTGAGCGAGGCCAGTTCGATCAGCCACACGCCGTCGGCGAACGACGTTGCCAGCGTGCGCGCCACTGCCAGCGCCAGCCGGGTCTTGCCGATGCCGGCGGCGCCGACGATCGACACCAGCGGATGCTTCTCGACCAGCGACTGCACCGCGGCGCACTCGGTGCTGCGGCCGTAGATCTCGGGCAGGCGTTCGGGCAGGTTGCCGCGTGCCGCGTTGATCACGACGCCGGGCAGCGTCTCGGCATCGGCGATGCGCTCGCTCGCATCGCCCTCCACCGGCAGCATGAACCGATAGCCGCGCCCCGGGATGGTGGCGATGGCCTGCGGCGACAGCAGGCGACGCAGGGTCGAGATCTGCACCTGCAGGTTGTTCTCCTCGACGATCACGCCGCGCCAGACGGTGTCGAGCAGCTCGTGCTTGGACACGGCCCGCGCACGCTCGTCGACCAGCATCGCCAGCAGCGCGATCGCGCGCGGGCCGAGCGGCGCGCGCTTGCCGTCGATGCGCAGTTCCTGCGCGGTGCGATCGAGCTCGGCGTTGCCGAAGCGCTGCACCACGGCAGGCCGGATCGGGGTGTCGAGTCGCACGGCAGGTCCTGGTCTCGTCAAGAGGGTCACTGCAGCAGCAGCTGCAGCCTGGTCAGCGAGCGGAAGTACGGGTCCGGCGCCCAGGGTCCGACCTCACCGATGCGCGAGCCCGGGCAACGCCTGATGATGGCATCGATCGCCGCCTTCGTGACGATGCGCGCCAGCGGCTCACCGATGCAGCGGTGGATGCCGTCGCCGAAGCCGAAGTGGCGGGCTTCCCCGCGCGTGGTGTCGAAGGTGTCCGGCGCGCTGTACCGGGCCGGGTCGCGGTTGGCCGAGCCGTATGCCAGCGCGATCACCGAGCCCTTGGCCAGCGGCACGCCACCGAGCGTGACGTCGTCGGCGACCCAGCGGTCGGCCAGCTGGAATGGCGCATCGAAGCGCAACAGCTCGTCGAGCGCCGCATCGGTGAGCGCGCCGTGGCCGCACAGCGCCTGCCACTGCGCCGGATGCGCGAGCAGGTTGCGCAGCCCCGAGCCGATCAGGAACTGCGTCGACAGGTAGCCGCCGAGCGCGAAGTGCACGGCAGTGTTCATCGCCTCCACCGGATCGAGCTGCGTCTTCGACGCCGGGCAACCGGTGTGCCGGCGGATGCCGGCGATGATCGAGGTGGCGGCGGTGCGGTCGCCGGCGGCGGCGGCCGCATCGCCCAACGCCATGAAGTAGGTGCGCATCGCGAACCCTGCGCTGGCGCCGGGCAGGCGCTGCAGTGCCGGCATCGTCGCGCGGTGCGCGTCGAGCGCGGCGCGGATCCAGCCGTCGACCACCGCCCACTCGACGCCGCCGTTGCCCTGCGGCACGCCCATCAGCTGGAAGAACACCTGCGACGCCAGCGGGCCCGCATAGCCCGCGATGGCGTCCATCTGCCCCTTCCGCTGCACGGCGTCGAGCAGACGGTCGGCGGCCTGAGCGGCGATGTCGCGGGCGTTGGCGGTCGCCTCGGCGAACACCTTGTCGATGATCGCGCGCACCTCGGTGTGCCGCGGCGGGTCCATGAAGAACAGGCCGTCCTTCTGGTGGTTGACCACCGAGAACGGCCCTTGCTCGTGACCCCCGGTGCGCGTGCCGCCGGGCTTGAGGAACAGCTCCTTCTGCGCATTGCACTGCGCCACCAGCTCGGCGCCGAGCACCCACCAGGTGTCGTACGGCGGGCCGACGCGGGCCACCGGCGCCTGCTGGCGCACGCGCGCGTACTCGGCATACGGGTTGTCGAAGAACTGCGCCGACGTGGCGTCGAGAACGGGTGCGGCCATGGAAGCTCCAGTCTTCGCGTAGGCAGCGCTCGGCGTCGCCGGGGCATGCGCCGCTTGCGCCCAGCCGGTGGTGGCGAGCCAGCGCAGCGCCTGTCGCCCGGGCATGAACAGGTACGCGCTGCCAATCGTGCGCGTCAGCGGCGGCACCTGCACCTCGATCTCGTCGCGCGATTCGACGGGGCGAAAGCGGAACGGCGTGGCACGATCGCGCGCGCTGCTGAACGGGTCTTGCGTGTGGCGCAGGCCCGGCGCCGACAGGTCCTGGTTGGCCCACACGTGCTGCACGAACTCGAACTGCGACTCGAGGTCGGCGCACAGGAACAGTCCCACCAGGCCGCGCGGCGTGTCGTCGGGCCGAGCGGGGTCGTACCTCGGGCCGTACGGCATGCCGCGGCGCACGATGCGGCGGCCCCACGGCACGCCCAGCACCATGCCGCTGCGCGGGTTCAGCCGTCGCACGTGCGCGCCGAACGGGCAACGGCGCCCTTCGCGATCATCGAACGCGTCGGGCCCCGCGTAGTCGAACCCGTCAAGCGCTGACGACGACCTGCGCGGCGCCTGTGGATCGGGGCGGTCGGGGCATCGCGCCAGCGCGGAGCCGTTGCGCCAGCGGCCCACCAGCTTGGCCGCCGTCAGTTCGGGGTCGACGCCGTGCCGGCGCTGCACGTCGCGCAGGAAGTCCTCGAACCCCCGCACGTCCTGCTCGATCACGCGCAATGCGGCATAGGTGCCGTTGGTCGCCAGCTCGGCCGGCAGATCGCCGATGTGGTAGCCGCCGCGCGAGTTGCGGTAGTCGCGGCCCAGCAGCAGGTCGCCGGTGGGCGAGCGAGGCAGTGCCGACTCGCCCGGCGACGGCGCGGCCTCGGGGAAGCGCGGCTGCCCGATGCCGTCGCGATAACCGAAGTGGATCTCGCCGAGATCGCCGATGGCGTCGGCGCGCATCTCGAAGCAGGCGCGCGCGCGGCCCTTCATCGCCGCCTCGACCTCCAGCACGCGATCGGCCAGCGCCTTGGCGTCGCCGGTGGTGTAGACCGATACCATGCCGTGCACGACGACCGGAGTGCGCCGGCCCAGCGTCAGCGGCGTCGGGTTGCCCTCGAAGCCGGCGATCGTCCAGTGCTCGGGGTCGCTGGGGCCCACGTCCCCCAACCGCTCCTTGCGCAGCCGCGGCCCTTCGCGGAATGCGACAGGAAACTGCTCCAACATGCCTTGCGGCAGGCCGAGCGCCTGCAGGCCGGCGTGCGTCAGGCCCAGCGTGATGCAGAACGGTCTGCCGCGCTCGCTGTCGGCCGACACCATCGGCAGCAGTTCGCGCAGCATCGCAGCCCCGCGGGCCGCATCGGCAAACGCGAAGCCGACGTGGCGCGCACAGCGCGCGCGGTAGCCGTGCAGCACGTGGCCCTGCACGTCGTGCGCATCGGCGACCGCGTCGCTGCGCGGCGGCGGCTCGGGCAGCACCTTGGGCCGCGCCCCGCCGGCGATGTCGAGCGCGGTGCGGCCCGGGTAGGCCGAGAACGGATCGGGATAGGCCAGCGGGTCGGGGCTCTTCGGCCCGGTGTTGCGGTCGACGTACTCCCAGAACTGGCGCGGGTAGCGGCTCACCGGCAGCGGCGGCTTGCCCTTCATGTACGACAGGATCAGCGAGAACTCGGCGTCCAGTGCGGCGGCGAAGTCCATCACGTAGTCGGCCATCGCGCCGTCAAACTCGGTGATGATCATCAGCAACCCGCGCTCCCACAGCGGCAGGAAGCGCGCGTAGTGGACGTAATCCAGCGAGGCCAGTGCCTTCTGGATGCGCGGCTTGACCGCAGGGTGGTCCAGCCGAGCCATCAGCTCCAGCAGGCGCGCCGGGTCCTCCAGCTCCATGACCAGGCTGAACCCTTTGCCGATGTTGTCGGACACGCCGTCTCCCGTCTGCATGGGGGGCGATGCTGCCAGCCGGCGGCGGGCGGGACAACGATCCCCCCGCCAAGCCCCCCAAATTTCAGCCTGTACCCAAGGACCTGAAAGCCCGATCGCGGGACGCTCGGGTGTCACTCACCAGGCCCCGGAGCACACTGATGCAACCGCACCAGATTCCACCCGTTTTGCCCGGCCGGCTGCCGCCGTTTCGAGGCGACGTCGCAGGCAGGAGCTTCGCGCCCCGGCCCATTGCCGGCGACCGCGACGACCAGCCCAGCGCGCCATCGGTCGTGCAATCGATCCTCGACTGCATCCAGATCGGTGCGATGGCGGTGGGGCCCGGGCTGCGCGTCACCTTCGCCAACCGGGCGGCGTTGCGCGAGTGCAGCCGCCATGCGCTGCTGCACCTCGAAGACACGCGGGTCGCGTTGCTCGAGCTGCCCTGCGGCGCCGACCAGGCGCGCCTGGCCAAGGCGGTCGACGGCGCGCATGCAGGACAGTGGTCGCTGGTGCGGCTCGGATCGGGCGCGGCGACGCTGTCGATTGCGGTGTTCCCGCTGCTGCACGGCGAGCGCGACACCGGCGCACTGGCGCTGCTGCTGTTCGGGCTCAACCAGAACCAGGAGCCGCTGGCGATCCAGCTGTACGCCGGCTCCTGCGGGCTCACGCCGGCGGAAACCCGCGTGTTGCTCGGACTGGCCGAAGGGCTGGTGCCCAAGCAGATCGCCAGCCGGCACGACGTGCTGCTGTCGACGGTGCGCACGCAGATCAGCAGCATCCGCGAGAAGACCGGCACGCGCCGGCTGGCCGACCTGATGCAGGCGCTGGTCAGCCTGCCGCCGCTGATGCCGCGCACCTGAATGAGCGGCGGCCCGATTTGGCAGCAGCGGCGGCGATGCAGTAGGTCGAGGTTCACGCCGGCACTGTGCGCCCGCGTCGGCATGGCCGCATCCCTCCGCGTGGGGATGCACGCCGCAGCGGGACGCGACGCGCGCTGGCATAACGGCCGCAACGGTGGACCGGCCTCGGCGCCTGCCGGCTGCGGCGCAACCGTGTGGTCAGAACAGCTTGGCGCTGTCGACGGCGCCGAACACCAGGCGGGTCAGCTCGCCGATCTGTGCGGTCACGTCCGACGACGGCGGGGCGCTCGCCTTGGCCGATTGAATAAGGCGGCCGCTGCCGGCATCGAGGACGCTGCTGTTGATCGCATAGCCGACATGGGTCTTGCCGCCGCCCACCGGCGCGGTCACACCGACCCCGGTGCCCACCGACGTGCCACCGCCGCCGAACCCGAAGCCGCCGATGCCGAACGAGACGCTCGACGGGCCGCTGACGCTGACGTCGGACTGCGTCACGTAGTGCGTGATCACCGCCTTGGCGCCGGCATTGCGCGCGGCGGGCAGGTACTGCTCGGCGCCGAGCGGACGGCCCGGCGCCTGGTTGGTGGTGTCGGGCGCCAGCACCGGCGTACCGCCGCGTGCGGTGACCGCAGTGGCCATCTGGTCCTGGCAGATGCGCTTGATCACCAGCTCGTAGGCCTCGCACGCGACCATCACCTTCGCGCCGCGCAGGCTGCCCGGCGCGAGCTGCGGATCCGACCACTGCGCGTCGAGTTGGGTCGACGCGCACGCCGACAGCAGCACGGCGGCACCGATGCTGGCCTGCACGGCCACACGCAGGCGAGGAAGCGCGGGCATGAAGCGTTCTCCGGGTGACGACGACGCCAGCATAGGCCGATTCGCCGGCGGCGGTGTGACGCGCCGCAACGGCGACAAGACGGCGCGAGCCGCGGTGCAGCAAGCCGCGCCGTCGACGGCGCCCGGCCCGGATGTTGCCCGTGCCACGTCGGCAACGAACCGCGAGCGGTCGAACGGCAGCGAACTGCCCGACCTGCAGCGGCTGGCCGACGAGATCAGCCGGTTGGCGCCGGGCGACGCCGTCGCCGCCACGCAGCGCGTGCGCGAACTGATGGCGTCGTTGCCCGAGGCCTACCATGGCGAACTGGCTGCCGGCGTTGCGGGTCGTCTCGACGACGCGACGCTGCACGCGCTGTCTCAGGGCGGCGATGGGCGCGATCTGCTGGTGGTGCTGGCAAGCCGCGCGCACGATCAGATCGGCCGCCTGAGCGACGCTCTGTACTCGGTGCCGCGCCGCGCAAGCTGACGCGCGGCGCCCGCTACGGCTTCGGTTGCGGCATCGTGCCGTGATAGCCGACGCCGTCAACCGTGAGGCCGGCAGCGGAGAGCTTGGCGGCTCGACTGTCGCCGATGCCGCCGACGCGGCGCATCAGGTCGCGCCAGTCCTTGAACGGACCGTTGCGGCGTTCGTCGAGGAGTTTGGCCGCCATCGACGGACCGATGCCGCTGACCCGCTCGAGCTCGGCCAACGTGGCGGTGTTGGCGTCTGCCGACTGCGCGCGCGCAGCGGGCAGCAGCATGGTCAGCACGCAGGCGACGATGATCCCGTGCAACGACACCTCGACCGACCTCCGATCGATGCAGCTTAGCGCAGGTGGCGCCGACGTTGCGAGGCGGTCGGCAGGCGTCGTGAACCCGCAGCCTCCCTCACGCAACCCAGCGACTCGGCATGGCCTGCGCGGCCACGCCCAGCTGGAGGTCAACCCGATGATCGAAGTCCTGCACCCCGGCGTCTACGTCGCCGAAGTCGCCTTCCGGGCCAAGCCCATCGACGGCGTCTCGACGTCGACCGGGCCGTTCGTGGCGGCGGGTCCGGCAGCCGCCGAGGTGCAGATGCCCCACACGCCATCCCCGGACTGGACGCAGGCAGCTCCAGCCGACCCAGGCATCACGCTGCTGGAGTTGTTCGCCTTTCTCGGCGAATCGCTGCAGTTTCGTAGCGCTGCCGGGCCGCTCGACCGCCACTTGCACGCGAACGCCGGCCAGGGCATCGCCGATGGCATCGCCGTTCAGGCGGGCCCAGCCAGCGGTACCGGGTTGAACCTGGCCGCCGGCCTGGCACTGACGCCCGCGGGTCAGCCAGTCGAGCCCGCTGGTCAGCCGGCCGAGTCGGACCGGCACGCCGCCCACCACATCCGCAAGCCGTGACGCGCTGAGCGCATCGCAGGCTACGGCTTGGCCTCGGGCGGCGCGAGCGCCACGGTGCGCACGGCGGGCTTCTGCGCCGGGTTGGTAGCTGCGCGCCGCTGCTCGGCGCGCAGCTGCTCGCCACGCTCGAGGCCGCTGTGCAGCACGGCCACGTACGACCAGAGCAGCAGCAACATCGCCGCGCCGCTGAGCAAGAGCCCCAGCCCGCGCGACGTAAGCGTGAAGTGGATGCCGAACGGCAGGACGACGTTGACGCTCCACATGGCGGGCTCCGGCTGGACGACGCGAGTGTAGGCACCGCCGGCGGGGCCGACGCGGAACCCGCGATGCGCGGATGGATTCGTCGCCGCAGCGCGCCACCGCGCGGGCGAGTGGTCCCCCTATCATTGCGGCGATGCGCCACGCCGACGCGGTGATCATCGGCGCCGGCGCAGCCGGCCTGCACTGCGCGGCGATCGCCGGACAGCGCGGCCTGCACGTGCTGCTGCTCGACCACAGCGCGGCGGTGGCCGAGAAGATCCGCATCTCCGGCGGCGGCCGCTGCAACTTCACGAACCGGCACACCACGCCACAGAACTTCCTGTCGGCCAACCCCGACTTCTGCCGCTCGGCGCTGGCGCGCTACACGCCGCAGGACTTCATCGCGCTGGTCGAGCGCCATCGCATCGCATGGCACGAGAAGCACAAGGGCCAGCTGTTCTGCGATGACTCCAGCGAACGCATCATCGCGATGCTGCTGGCGGAGTGCGCGCACGGGCACGTCGAGCGCTGGCAGCCGTGCACGGTGGCCGAGGTCAGTCACGGCGAGCACGGGTTCACGCTCGACACCGATCGCGGCGTCGTGCAGACGCCGCAGCTGGTGGTGGCCACCGGCGGGCTGTCGATCCCGAAGATCGGCGCCAGCGATTTCGGCTACCGGCTGGCGCGACAGTTCGGCCACCGCATCGTCGAGCTTCGGCCGGGGTTGGTGCCATTGACCTTCGACGGCGCTGCGTGGGCGCCGTACGCGGCACTGGCTGGGCTGTCGCTCGAAGCCGGCGTCGCCACCGACGACGGCCGTGCTGCCTTCGTCGAGGACCTGCTGTTCACGCACCGCGGGCTGAGCGGCCCGGCGATCCTGCAGATCTCGAGCCACTGGCGGCCGGGCGATTCGCTGTCGATCGACCTCGCGCCGTCGCACGACCTGGAAGGCGAGCTCGTCGCCGCCAAGCGAACGTCGCGACGCCAGCTGGGCAGCGTGCTGGGCGACCTGATGCCCCGGCGCCTGGCCGACACATGGCTTGCGATGCACGGCGGACCGGCGCGGGCACAGGCGCCGCTGGCCGAGCTGCGCGACCGCGACCTCGTCGCGCTCGCGCACCACGTGAAGCGCTGGACCGTGACGCCCACGGGCAGCGAAGGCTACCGCAAGGCCGAGGTCACCGTCGGCGGCGTCGACACGCGCGAGCTGAGCTCGCAGTCGATGCAGAGCCGACGCGTGCGGGGCTTGTTCTTCATCGGCGAAGTGGTCGACGTCACCGGCTGGCTCGGCGGCTACAACTTCCAGTGGGCGTGGGCCAGCGCGGCGGCCTGCGCGCGGGCGCTGTCGTTGCGCTAGACACCACGCGCCGCGCGCCCTGGCGCGGTCTGTGCCGCGCCCGCTGCCAAGTCATTGCACCCGACATGCGACGTTCACTATTGAACGGGGCCGCTGCTCATTGCGCAATCGATCCGACACCGTTGCAGCGGCACAGTGCGCAACATCGCAGCCGTCCATCCACGACCGGAAATTGATCATCATGAACCAGCAGACGCCGATCGCCGTTCGAGCCATCGCCGCCGCGTTCGCGGTGTTCATGACGGTGGCGATGCTCAACAGCGTGTTCTCGATCGCCGAACCCCAGCGCAGTCAGCTGGTCGCGGCCAATGCCGCGCACCAGGCCGAACGCATCGCTTCGGCACCTGGTCAGCGTCTGGCGCAAGCGGCCACCGGTACCACGAACCGCTGAGCGCCGCGCGGGCGAGTGCCGCGGCACCCACTTCACGTCGGGAAGCCGTCGGGAAACGCTAGCTCGCCTGCGCCGCGCCGCTGCGCGCGCGCAGGGCTTTGATGCCCTGCTCGATGCGCTCGGCGAGTTCGCGCTCGCGCTGCAGGGCCTGCAGCGTGTTGTGCGCTTCCTGCACGGTGAAATCCAGCCGCGCCAGCTTCTCGCCGACGTCGTCGATCACCGCGCGCTGCTCGCTGAGCATCTCCAGGTTCAGGTGGATGTCGTCGAGCATGTGGGTGATGCCTTCGGCGCGCGCCTGCACTTCCTCGACCACCTTGCGCCGCGACTCGATCGCGGTGATCTTGCCGTCGGTGTCGGCCAAGCGGCCGAGCAGATCGTCGACCGCTGCACGCAGTGCCGCCATGTCGCCGTGATGCTCGGTCACGTATTGCAGGTCTGCCTTGCTGCGGCTGCTGATCTGACGGATGTTGTCGACCTCGGCCTTCACCGCCTGCAGCAACACGTCGCGATCGGCCAGGGACTGGATCTTGCGCTCCACGGCGTCGCTGCTGCGATCGAGCTCGCCAAGCCGCTGCTCGAGGACGGAGACGCCTTCGACGCGGTGCGCCAGCTGTGCACAGCGCTGCTCCAGCTGCCGCGCCAGCGCCTCGGCGCGTCGCACCTGGTCTTCGGCCGCGTCGGTCTGCGCCACGACGTCGAGCTGCTGCGTCTGCACGCGCGACAGCTCGGCCAGCAATTGCTCCTTCAACGCGCTGACGCGACCGAGGTCGTCGCTGGCACTGCGCACGTTCGTGAGTCGTTCGGCGGTCTCCGCCGCCAACGCCTTGCCCTGCTCCACCAACTCGGTCAGGCGAGCCTGCTGCTCGTGCACGGCCGCCTCGTCCGTGCGGATCGCCGCCACCAGTTCCTGCGCCCGCTCCAGCGTCTGCATCATCGCCGCCACCTGCGAAGCCAGCGGCTGCACGCGCCCCTGCAACGCAGACATGCCGTCGAGCTTCTGCTGCACGTCGATCACTTGCGTGGCGAGGGTGTCGCACAGGCTCTGCAGCCCTTCCATCTCGGCGCGCCGCGCCAATTGCTCGCCGAGCTTGCGCTCCACTTCGACTGTGACTGCATGCAGCCCGTTGACGCGCGACTCGAGCTTCTCGACGAACTGCAGCCGCGCGCCGACGCGGTTGACCTGCGCATCGAGGTCGGCGGCCAGCTCACCCAGGCGCCTGGCGGCATCGTTGCCCTGGTCCACCAGGGCCATCTTGGCCAGCACCTCGTCCAGCCGCGTCGCAAGCTCCGGCGTCTTGCCGAGCATCGCGGCGGCACGCTCGCCGAAGGCATCCAGCGCGGCGCGGTCGATCGCCAGCTTGTCGCACAGCTGGGCCGCTTCGGCATGCGCCCGGTGGAACTCCGCCAGACCTGCGCGCGCCGACTCGATGTCCTTCTGCGAGCGCAGCAGGTTCTCGTGTTGAGCCGCGGTACGCCTGCCCAGCGCATCCATCTGCGCCAGCTGCTCCGACAGCCCATCGAGCTCGCGCTGTCGGAGGGCCAGCTCGTCGGCCTGCGTGGTCAGCGTGGCCAGCGCCTTGGCCAACGCGTCGACGTCGCGTCGCACGGCGGTCAACGTCTCGTCGCGCGCCAGCACGCCTTGCACGCGAGCCTCGGTCTCGCCCACCGCAGCGGCGAGCGCCTTGAGCCGTTCGTCGAAGGCATCGACCTCCTTCTTGTCGGTGGCCAGCCGCTCGAGCGTCGCCTGCATCGACGCGGCCAGCGAGCGCCCCTGCGCCTGCAGCCGCTGCGACTCTTGTACGAACGCCTCGCGCGCGGCCGACGCGGTGGCCAGTTCGTCGCTCGTGGTCCGGGTCAGTTCCTCGATGCGCGCCACGGTCTGCTCGGCGCGCTGGATCTGGTCGCCGCCAGCGGCCAGGCGCGCCAGCTGTGCGTCCATGTTCCACACCATCTCGTTCAGCCGCGTGGCCTCGACGACTGCGCGCTCGACGGTCACCTTCTGCGCCTCCAGCGCCTTGGCCTTGTGCGCAATGTGCTCGGCCAGCGCATTGAGCGATGCGAGTCGCTGCTCGGTGTTCTTGCTCAGTTCCTGCAGTTGCGCGAACGACTCGAGCTTGGCCTCCACGTCGGCCACCGCCGTCTTGGCCATCTCGCAATCGCCGCGTGCCTCACCGGCGCTGCGGCGGATGACCTGCATCTCCTGCCGGAGTTGCGCCTCGGCGTGGCGCAGCTCGTCGAGCTCGCCCTTCAGCGACACCGCGTGGCCGACCGACTGGCCCATCTCGGCGGTGGCCTGCCGCAGCCGCTCGCGCAGCGCCTCGAGGTTCTCGCCTTCGCGCTGCAGATCCTCGAACGTGACGCACGCATCGCGCCGCTGCGCCGCCAGCTCGTCCACCGCCTGGCGCATCTGTCGCAACGCCCCGTCGGGCGCGGCCATCGACTCGGCGACGTGTCGGGCATCGTCCACCTGCGCCAGCAGTTCGTTCATCCGCGACTCGAGCGCCGCGAAGGCGCCGGCGCATTCATCGTAGGCCTGCACCGACTTGCCGAGCTGGTCGCAGCGGCGGGTGACATCGTCGGTCTTGGCGCTCAGTTCGTCGAGCGTGCGCGTGGTGTGTACCAGGCTCGGGCCCGCCGCGCTGATGCGCGCGAGCATGATGTCCAGCGCCGAGCGCTCCTCGCGCGCCTGCTCGATCAACGTCCGCAGATCGTCCTGCGCCTGTTTGCGCTCGCTGCCTGCCTTGAATATCGTGTCGAGCATGTGAGTCCCCGATGTGGTGCCACCGAATGCCGTTTGGGCCGCGAAGCGCTGCGCGTCGCGTCGTCGATGGTCGTACAGAGGGTCCCGTGACGGCTGTGAACTAGTGCCCGCGGCGCACGCGGCGCGCGTAACGGAGTGACCGTTGGTGACCAATCAAACCGGAAACGGCACACGCCGCCGGCGCCGGCGCTTCGATAATGAGACGCACCACCCGCGTGCCCCGGCACCGCGCACTTCTGCGATGCGGCGGGTCGACATCATGGAAGCGACGTCATTTCAGATCGTCGGTTGCGTCTTCTCGCCGGAGCCCGCGGCCGAACGCATCGACGAGTTCGCCCGCCAGGCCCGCCGCGAGCGCGCGGTGGTCACCGCCAGAAGCGCACGCCAGGCCACCGTGGTGAAGTTCGGCGCCACCGACGCGCAGTTGATCGCGCTGGCGTGCCGCGCCGCCGGCGCTGCGCAGGGCTCGCCGCTGCGGTTCGGATTTGCCTGCAGCCTCGGTGACCGCAGCGCACCCGGCAAGGAGGGCGCACGCGTCAGCAGCCGCAGCCTCACGCAGGCCAACGACCTCGCCGCCGGTGCGCGCGACGGCCAGGTCCTGCTGTCGACGCAACTCGCATCGCTGCTGGCCGGCGCGCAGGTCGCCTATCGCTCGAAGGAGGTCCACCTTCCCGGCGGCCGCACCGCGGTCGCCTGCTGGCTCGACGACCTGGCGGCGCAGACCGATGACGCGGTGCCCGAACCCGAAGCTGCCATGGCCGCCGGCCCGCACGAGTCGGTCGTTCAGCAGGTCGCCCTTGCCGCCGAGCAGCTGGAGCGCATGACGGCACGGGTGGCCGCGCTGTCGCAAGCGCTCGAACAATCGGGCCGCGACGTCGGCGCGCTCGAGGAGCGGCTGGCGCGCACGAAGGCCGACCGCCGGTTCGTCACGCAGCACGACGCCGAACTGGCCGATCTGCGCACCAAGGTCGAACGACTGCTCGCCGCCGTCGTCGACACCGACGGCAAGATCGCGGCCATCGAGTCGCGCCGCCAGGTGGTCGACGAAGTGCAGAGCCGCGCCGACGGCATCAAGCACCTGCTCGATGACATCCACGTCAACCTGGAGATGCTGAGCGGGCAACGCGCCGTGATCGACGACGTCGGCGAGAAGCTGGCGCGGCTGGATTTCACCGTGCAGGAGGCACACAACACGCTGCGAGCCCTGCAGCGCGAGCGCGAACTGGCCGAGCGCATCGAGCAAGGCATCAAGGCACTGCGCGCGCGGCGCGCCACGGGCAAGGTCGGCGCCTGACGTCCTGGCGCCGACGCGCGCATGCGTCAGACCGCTCGTCGCGAGCGGCAGCCGGCGGAATAACCTCGCGGGCTCGTGCGTAGACCGGGTCGTCATCCACTGCGAAGCAGGTTCCTCCATGTCGATTCGCCTCTCGTTCTCGGTTCTCGCGCTGACCGCTCTGGCCACCGGCTGTGCCGGCATTGGGATGGGCATGGGCTCCGCACCGGCCAAGGCGGCCGATGGCGCGCTCGTCGGCAACAACGGCATGACGCTCTACACCTTCGACCGCGATGCCGCGGGCAAGAGCGCGTGCAACGGCCCATGCGCCACCAACTGGCCGCCATTGATGGCCGCCGGCAGCGAGAGCGCCAGTGGCGACTGGTCGGTGATCACCCGCGACGACGGCAGCAAGCAATGGGCCTACAAGGGCAAGCCGCTGTACTACTGGGCCAAGGACCAGAAGGCCGGCGACCGCACAGGCGACGGCTTCAACAACGTCTGGCACGTTGCCCGGCCGTAAGCGCAACGCTCGCGCCGCTCAGTCGCGAGACTGAGCGGCCTCGCTGAAGCGCAGGCTGCCCATGCCCTGGCGTTTGGCGGCACGCAGCGCCATGCCGGCCTGCTTCATCAGCCCAGGCTCGTCCTGTGCGTCGAGCGGGTAGCAGGCGACGCCAACGCAGGCGGTCATGCGGTACTCCTTGTGCTGCAGCGCGACCGGCTCGTTCACGGCCTGCAGCAGCTTGCGCGCCACCGGCTCGGCCTGCCCGGGTGCGGGCAGCTCGTGCGCCAGCACCGCGAACTCGTCGCCGTCGAGGCGCGCGACGATGTCGCTCGCGCGCAGCTGCTTGCGCAGCCGCTGCGCGAACTCGCGCAGCAAGCCGTCGCCGACGTCGCGGCCGAGGTTGTCGTTCATGCGCCCGAAGCGGTCGACGTTGAGCAGCAGCACCGCGAAGCGGCGCTGGTAGCGCTTGGCCAGCTCGGCCGCCTGGGCCACGAGCTGGCGCAGCGCGGCCCGGTTCGGCAACCCGGTCAGGTCGTCGTGGGTCGCCAGGTACTGGATTCGCTGCGCGGCCTGCCGCTGCTGCGTGATGTCGCGCGCCATGCCACGGTAGCCCGTGAACGTGCCCTCGGCGTCGTGGATCGGATCGCCGTGGACGTTGATGTGCACCATCGCACCGTTGTCGTCGCG
>DATIFD010000425.1:0-2351 GCA_035455385.1 Burkholderiaceae bacterium | reverse complement strand
TGGGCCGAGATCGTCGCGCGGGCGATCGACTCGGACGACGACCACGTGGTCAAGCTGGTGCACGCGTGCCGAACGGCCGAGCAGTTCGGGATCCCGGGCCGCTTTCGCGACGCCGCCGCGCGTGCGGTGGGCTGAGCACTGCCGTGCCGGGTCCTCGGCGAGGCGCTACGATCGCCGCATGGCCGACGACATCAGCACGCTGCGCCGCATCCTCGGCAGCGCCGGCACGATCGCGGTGGTGGGCCTGTCCGCCGAGTGGCACCGGCCGAGTCACTTCGCGGCCAAGTACATGCAGGCCAAGGGCTACCGCGTCATCCCGGTGAATCCGCGCTACGAGTCGATCCTGGGCGAGCGCTGCGTGGCCCGGCTGGAGGACGTCGCCGAGCCGGTGGACATCGTCGATGTCTTTCGCCGCACCGACGACGTGGTGCCGATCGCTGAAGCCGCGATCCGCATCGGCGCCAAATGCCTGTGGCAGCAGATCGGCGTCAAGAACCTGCAGGCCGACGCGATGGCGCGCGCCGCCGGCCTCGATTCGGTGATGGACCGCTGCGTCAAGATCGAGCACGCACGGCTGTTCGGCGGCCTGCACTGGGTGGGCGTCAACACCCGCGTGGTGTCGGCCAAGCGCCCGCTGGTGTCGCCCGGCACGACGGTGGCATGAAGCCGCTCCCACGCTCGCTTCGCGCGGCCGGGCGCCATCGACATGGCTGACCACGTCTTCAAGCCCGAGACGCTGGCGATCCACGCCGGCCAGATCCCCGACTCGGCCACCGGCGCGCGCGCGCTGCCGATCTACCAGACCACGAGCTTCGTGTTCGATTCGGCCGATCACGCGGCGAGCCTGTTCAACCTGGCGACCTTCGGCAACGTCTATTCGCGGCTGAGCAATCCGACGGTGGCTGCGCTCGAAGAGCGCGTGGCCGCGCTGGAAGGCGGCCGCGCAGCCGTCGCGTCGGCCAGCGGCATGGCCGCCGAGGCGATGGCGCTGATGACGATGCTGCAGGCGGGGGATCACGTGGTCGCTGCCGGCGCGCTGTACGGCGGCAGCGTGACCATGCTGGCGGTCAACCTGAAGAAGTTCGGCGTCGAGACGACTTTCGTCGATGCCACGCAGCCCGACGCGTTCGCCGCCGCGATGCGGCCGAACACGCGCGCGGTGTTTGCCGAGAGCCTCGGCAACCCGAGCCTGGTGGTGCTCGACATCGCCGCGGTGGCCGCGGTGGCGCACGCGCACGGCGTGCCGCTGGTGATCGACAACACCGTGCCCAGCCCGTTCCTCTGCAACCCGATCGGGCTGGGCGCCGACATCGTCGTGCATTCGGCCACCAAGTACCTCGGCGGCCACGGCACCACGCTGGGCGGCATCGTCGTCGAGAGCGGCAAGTTTCCGTGGGACAACGGCAAGTTCCCGGGCATGACCGAGCCGTCGCCGGGCTACCACGGCGTCAGGTTCTACGAGACCTTCGGCGACTTCGGCTTCACGATGCGCTGCCGCATGGAGACGCTGCGCGTCTACGGCGCGGCGTTGAGCCCGACGAGCGCCTGGCAGATCCTGCAGGGTGTCGAGACGCTGCCGCTGCGCATGGAGCGCCACTGCAGCAACGCGCTGGCGGTGGCGCAGCACCTGCGCGCGCACCGCGCGGTGAGCTGGGTCAACTACCCCGGGCTCGAAGATCACCCGCAGCACGCGTTGCTGCGGCGACAGATGACGGGCGCCTCGGGCCTGCTGGCGTTCGGCGTCAAGGGAGGCCTCGAGCGTGGCGTGGCCTTCATCGAGAGCGCGCAGTTCATGAGCCACCTGGTCAACATCGGCGACACCCGCACGCTGATCAGCCACCCGGCGAGCACCACCCACCGCCAGCTCGACGAGGCTCAGGCGCTGGCCGCGGGCGTCAAGCCCGACATGATCCGCATCTCGGTCGGGCTGGAGCACATCGACGACATCCTGTGGGATATCGACCAGGCGCTCGCCAAGGCGAGCGCGTAGTGACCAGGCGCTTGCGAAGGCGAGCGCGTAGCAATGAGCCGCTGTCAGCGGTCACCGCCCAACGAGGAGAGACCATGTTCCGAGCCGACCTGATGAACGGGCAACGCTTTCTCGTCACCGGCGGTGGCACCGGCCTCGGCAAGGCGATGGCCGAGGGCTTCCTCGCGCTCGGCGCCGACGTCGCGATCTGCGGCCGCCGCAAGGCGGTGTGCGACGAGACGGCCGAAGGCTGGCGCCGGCAGTTTCCCGGCCGGCGCGTCGACACGTTCGGCGTCGACATCCGGGTGGCGCAGGCCGTCGACGAGACGGTGGAGTCGCTGTTCGGCAGCGGCGGCCTCACCGGCCTGGTCAACAACGCGGC
>DATIFD010000424.1:0-2508 GCA_035455385.1 Burkholderiaceae bacterium | reverse complement strand
ACCGACGCCTCGCTCGTCGAGGTGAACCCGCTCGTCGTCACGAAGGACGGCGGCGTCGTCGCCCTCGACGCCAAGGTGGCGGTCGACGACAACGCGCTCTACCGGCGCGGCGAGATCGCCGCGCTGCGCGACGAGATCGCGCAGCTGATGCAGGCTGCGGTGCAGGCCGGCAGCGAGGCGATCAGCGAGGGCGAGCGGGTGGTCGTCTCGGGCGAGCGCAACCTGCTGGGCGTGCAGGACTTCGGCCACGACATGGGGTCGCTGCGCAAGCTGTTCGACCTGTTCGAGAAGAAGACCGACCTGATGCGGCTGCTCGAGGTCTCCAGCCGCGCCGAAGGCGTGCGCATCTACATCGGGGGCGAGAGCGGCGTGGTGCCGTTCGAGGAGCTGTCGGTCGTGTCGGCGCCCTATGAGATCGACGGCCGCGTGGTCGGCACGCTGGCCGTGATCGGGCCCACGCGCATGCCCTACGACCGCATGGTGCAGATCGTCGACATCACGTCGCGCCTGGTCGGCAACGCGCTGTCGTACAAGCAGCCGTAGGTCGCTGCGGCGGTAGCGCGCCTACGCCGCACGCAGCGCGCCCCCGCGCAGCGGCGCGCACAGCGCGGCGATCGCGGCGCGCAACGGACGAAGCGGGCGACTCCAGCGCTCGACCTGCGGACTGCGCGCGGCGCCCCACAGGCACCAGTGCACGAAGTGCTCGCAGTTGTTGGTCCACACGCGATAGCGGTCCTCGCCGATGCGCGAACGCGCGCGCGTCACCGCCTCGGTACCGGCGAACTGCGCCGCGCTGGCAGCCTCGGCCCGCACGCCGCGGCCGCGCGCGAAGTGCTCGAGCGTCGTCTCCTGCACCGGCCCGCGGCGGAACGCGCGGTGGTAGCCGGCGTAGTGGATGACGCGCCCATCGCCCGCGTAGATGCCGTGGTGCACGTAGCCGCGGCGCGGCGTGGTGAGGTGGGTGCCCAGGGGCCAGTCGGGTTGCATCGGAGTTCTTCTGGGGTGGCGATCGGCGATGCGTGGCACCGCGGCGAGGTACGGACTGTCGGCACTGGCCGTGGCGAGTCGATGACACGCACCGTTTCAGCGGTAATCGCGCGGCACTGCGATCGCAACCGGATGGCAACACGCAGCGCGCGCAATGCAGTCGTGCCAGCAGCGTCGGCACATCGGACCCGCAAAGCCCCGACGCGACCGGCCGACATCGCGAGGTACCCCATGAACCACGCCGCCGTCCACGCCCAGCCCCAGCCCGGCTATGTGCTGCACTTTCGCTCGCTGTTCGACGACGGCCGCGGCTTCGCGTTTCCGTGCAACGAGCGTGGCGAGGTCGACGTCGCCGCGCTCAGCCCTCGCGCCCGCGCCAACTACCGCGCCGTCCAGCATGCGATCGGACGCGACTTCGGCATGCCGGCAGTCGAGCGGCCGGCCTGGCACTGAGTGCCGCCAACCGCGGCGCAAAAGGGCGCTCCTACAATCCGCGAGTGCCCGAGGGGCCGTTAGCTCAGTTGGTCAGAGCAGAGGACTCATAATCCTTTGGTCGCTGGTTCGATCCCAGCACGGCCTACCAGTCACGCGCTGGTCAGCCAGCTACGCTGACTCGGCGTCTTCGTCCATTCGCTGCAGGATCCGCAGCGTCGTGGTCGACCCGGCGATGATGCCGAACAGCGCGATGAACGAGCCGATCGCCAGCGTCGAGATGCCGGAGATGCCCTGGCCGATCGTGCAGCCCAACGCGGTCACGCCGCCGAAGCCCATCAGCACGGCGCCGACGAGCTGGTTGCGCAGGTCGCTCAGCGACGCGAAGCCCTCCCAGCGAAACTTGCGCGCGGCCAGCGCATAGGCTGCCGAGCCCACCACCACGCCGGCCGCGCACGCGATGCCGAAGGTGACGTGCAGCGACGCGTCGGTCCACAGCATCAGCAGCTCCAGCCCATAGGCCAGGGGCCCGACGAAGCTCAGCGACTCCGCCAGATGCGAGTTGGTGCCGAAGTAGACATCCTCGAGCGTGTCGGGGCTCTCGCCGAAGCCGACGTGCCCGCTGAGGTACCAGCCGGCCGCCACCAAGGCGCCGAGCGCGGCCGCGCCGGCCACCTGTGACCCGCTGCTGCGGAAGCGCCGATCCTTGAAGACGAAGAACAGCAGCGCCAGCGCCACCACGCCGGTGGCCAGCGGCAGCGCGGCGCGCGGCGCCATGCCGGTCAGCCGCGCCAGCGCGGTGGCCAGGCTCTGGTCCTTCCATCCGTGGTCGGCCAGGTTGATCGCCACCGGATCCAGCAGCGTCGCGCGCCACTGGCCGAACAGGCCCTTGAGGGTCATGTACGACGAGATCGCGAGAAAGGTCAGCACGACCAGCGAGCGCAGGCTGCCGCCGCCCGCACGCACCAGATTCTTGTTGGCGCAGCCGCCGGCCAGCGTCATGCCGACGCCGAACAGCGCGCCGCCGGCGACGAGCGAGGCCCACGCCAGCGTCGGGCGCAGGTACACCGTCTTCGAGACGTCGACCAG